>CAMZET010000071.1 GCA_947305825.1 uncultured Verrucomicrobiota bacterium | reverse complement strand
CGATGGACAATGTCATCTACGAAGTCCACATGTACATCCCGTCCGACTACACGCACCAGGGCGTGAACGGATGGAGCCCGGCGCGCCGATGGCCGAACGAATCGCGCGGCTGGAACAAGGAGATGCTCCGCGCCAAGCTTGCGCCCGTCGTCGCGTTCGCGCAGCGGCACAACGCACGGATATTCGTCGGCGAGTTCTCCGCAATCGCGTGGGCGCCCGGCGCGGAGCGGTATCTGAAGGACTGCATCGAACTTTTCGACGAATACGGCTGGGACTGGTGCTACCATGCGTTCAACGAATGGCGCGGCTGGAATGTCGAGTACGCGGGCGAATCGCGTGAAAAACTGCGCCGCGTCGGCGAGACGCCGCGCAAGAAAGTGCTGATCGACGGATTGAAAGGAGTGAAGGCGAAATGAACAAGGGTGCAGACGCGGCAAACGCGCTTTCGCGGCGCGGATTTTTGAAATTGGGTTTGGCCGGCGCGGCGATGACGGCGCTGGATTGGCGCGTGTGGGCGGCGAGCGAGGGGTTGCCGGCGTACTACGGCGAGCATCTTGCCAAGGTGGCCGCCCGCCTGCGGGCGCTTTCGGCGAAATGCGACGATGCGTTCTTCTTCATCACCGATCTTCACGTTCCGTCCAACCGTTGCGTCTCCGGGCGCATCCTCGCCAAGCTTGTCGCCGAGACCGAGGTGAAGAAAGTCCTCTGCGGCGGCGACATGCCGGAGGCGTTCGGCGGCAAGGCGTCGGTGGACAGGACGATAGCCGCGTACCGTGAACAGTGGGTGAAAGCGGTCGAGAATGCGGGCGGCGCGTTCTATCCCGCGAAGGGCAACCACGACTTCACGATTCGCGACAAGCCCTCCGCCGCGAACGGCTTTACCTACTCCAACCGCGACGCGCACGACATTCTCATGGACACGGCGGCGGTTAAGGCCACTGCCGTCACGAACACGGACGACCCGGACGCGTGCTACTACTATTTCGATGTGCCCGGCGGCGGCATTCGCTACATCGTGGCGGACACGACGGACAGCGTGAGAACCGACCGCACCTACTGGGCGGTGAAATACGGCATGGGCGAAACGCAGCTGAAGTGGCTCGCGGAAAACGCGCTCGCGACGCTGCCCGCTGGCTGGGTTGCCGTCGTGATGCACCACATACCCGTCACGACGATCGTGAGCGGCGAGCCGGGCAACGGCGCGCTCTTCGCGCCCTGGCGCAAGCTCCTCGAGGCCTACCAGGCTCGCGGCAAAGCCTCCATCGGCGACAGGGAATACGATTTTTCCTGCGCGCGCGGCAAGATCCTGTGCAGCCTCACGGGACACGAACACGCCGAGCGCCAGACATTCCAGAACGGGATCTGGCACATCACGCAGCCTTGCGACGCGGCGTATTCTGACTATATCATCGGTTCGACTCCGTGGTGCGAAAATCTCCCGAAGAAAGAAAAAGGAACTATCTACGAGCAGACGTTCGATGCTGTCCACATCGACCGGAAAAACAACCTGCTGCATTTTACGCGCGTCGGCGGCGGCGCAGACCGAACCGTGCACCTCGGCAACGAAACAATCGACCTCGGCCGTTCCCGCAGGCTGAAGAATGGCGGGCCGGGCGTGAAGTGGGGCTGCTACGATGCGGACAGGGCCGCGAAAGTCGCCAATCCACAAAACAAGTATCAGCATTTCTACACGTATTTCAACGACATCGCGGACGTCTCGGACGCCGGAGAGCTTTCGCCGAAGAAAGCCGGCGAAGCGGTCGTGCTCGCGACGTGGCACGACGGCTGCAAGAGCCTCTTCCCGCTGACCGTCCGCGCCCCCGGCGTGCAAAAATTCCGCGTGGGCACCTACAACATCCGCTTCACAACGGGTGACATCGGCACGGAAAACGCGTGGGAGAGGCGGCGGGGCGACCTTGTCCAGCTCGTGCGCCGGCTGGACCTTGACGTGTTTGGCACGCAGGAGGTGCGCCCCGAACAGGCGGACTATCTCAGGAAGAACCTTCCTGACTACGCGTTCGTCGGTGCGCATCGCGCCGCCGACCGCATCAGCGACGAGGCGTCGCCCGTCTTCTACCGCAAGAGCCGTTTCGACGTCGAGAAGAGCGGCACGTTCTGGCTCTGCGAGACGCCGGACGTCGCCGGTGTCGTCGGCTGGGGCGCGATGTGCCCGCGCGTGTGCTCGTACCTTGTCCTGCGCGAGAAGGCGAGCGGCAAGAAGTTCTGCTTCGCCAACACCCACACCGACCATGCCAGCGCCGAAGCGCGCGAGAAGGGGATGCTGCTCATCATCGAGCGCATGAAGGAGTTTGGCGGCGGCGCGCCGATCATCTTCACGGGCGACCACAACTGCCCGGAGACGGAGGCGCCCGCCGTCGCCGTCTCGAAGATTCTCCGCAACGCCCTCTACGAATCCGAAACGCCGCCAGCCGGTCCGTGGCGGACGTTCAACGGCTGGAAGCATCTGGCCGCGGAGACCTCCACGCTCGACGCTTTCCGGCTGAAGCCCGGCCCGCGCAACGACAAGAGGCTCGGACAGAGAATCGACTACATCTACGTGTCGCCGGGCGTGCGCGTGCTCTCTTACGCCACCATCCCCGCGACGCGTTCCGGCACGCATCTGTATCCAAGCGACCACTTCCCGATTGTCGCCACGATAGAATTGTAAAAGGTTGAAAAGTTGAAAGGTTTTGGGGGTGAAAACATGAAAAGATTGATTTGGGTTGTCTTGATGTGCGGCGCGTACGGCGCGATGGCCGGCTCGTCGCGGCTGACGTGCGACGTGCGCCTCAAGGGGTATCTCGGCGAGCGGCTGGATGCACTGGTGGCGAACCACGTCGCCGCATGCGATGTCGACTACATCACCGCGCCGTTCATGGAGAAGACCGAGACGAAGCAGTGGTGGCAGACGGAGTTCTGGGGCAAATGGATGCATGCCGCCGTTCCTTTTCTGGACTGCACGCACGACGCCGCCCTGCGCGCAAAGGTTGAGCGCAGCGTCGGGCGCATCCTCGCTTCGCAGGAGGACTGCGGCTACATCGGCAACTACCCGGACGCTCTTCGCTGCGGGGAAGGCTGGGACGTCTGGGGCATGAAGTACACGATGATGGGGCTGTTGCACTACTACGACTACGCCTCACGTCTCCCGTCAAACGTCTCCCGTCCAAAAACGTCCGCCGGCGCCCTCGCCGCCTGCAAGCGGCTGTGCGACTACGTGATGGGCGAAATCGGGCCGGGCGGCCGGCGCGGTCGCGAACTGTGGCAGACCGGCAACTGGTCGGGCTACGCGAGCTCGTCGATTCTCGAGCCGGTCGTGTGGCTCTACGAACGCACGGGGGAAAGGAAATACCTCGACTTCGCCGGATCGATTGTCACGGGCATGACGGCGCCGGAGAAAGGCCCGCGCCTCATCGACATGGCCTTGGACGGCGTTTCCGTCGCCGACCGTAACGAGGCCGGCTACGATCCCGGCGGCAGCTGGGCGTACGTGTGCAAGCACGGCCGGTCCAAGGCGTATGAAATGATGAGCTGCTACCAGGGATTGCTCGACTACGTCGAAGCAGTGTCTTCTTTGCCTCGTCTCCCGTCAAACGTCTCATGTCCAATCCCTCCTGCCGATATCCTTCGCGCCGCGATCATGACGGCCGAGGACATCGTGAAGGAGGAGATCAACCTCGCCGGCGGGTGCGCCTGTTCCGAAGCCTGGTTCCATGGCGCGCGCAAGCAGCACCTCGCCTACAGGCGATTGCAGGAGACGTGCGTCACCACGACGTGGATGCGCTTCTGCGAAAAGCTTCTCGACATCACCGGCGAGCCCAAATGGGCCGACGAAATCGAAAAGACGTTCTACAACGCCTACCTCGCGGCGATGAAGCCGGACGGCTCGGAATTCGCGGGCTACACGCCGCTTTCCGGCAACCGCTACCACGGCCAGCACCATTGCTACATGCACACCGACTGCTGCACGGCGAACGGTCCGCGCGGCTTCCTCTGTTTCCTCAGGGAACTCTTCACGACGCGCGGCGACGCGGCGACGTTCAACTTCTATTCTTCCGCGCTCGTCGCGGGCGAGCTTTCCGGCGGGCGGAAGGTGGCGTTCGACATGTATTCGCTCTATCCGCGGACTGATTACGCGCGAATCGTCAGCCACACCGAGGGGGCGGGGGTCGTGCCCCTGCGCCTGCGCATTCCGGCCTGGTCGGAGAAAACGCGCGTCTGGCTCAACGGCCAGGAATTGGACGGCGTCGCACCCGGGAGCTATTTCACGGTTGCGCGCGAATGGACGCTGGGCGATATCGTCGAGATTTCCTTCGACATGCCGGTCGTCGCGCATACGCTCGCCCATCATGTCGCCTTCACGCGCGGGCCCGTCCTGCTCGCCCGCGACAGCCGCTTCAACGACGGCGACATGACGGAGCCCTTCCGCCCGGGGATCGCGGACGGCGAGAAGATGCCGGCTTTCGCCGCCGTCCGCACCCCCGCCGACGGCATGTGGATGGCGTTCAGTGCAACGCTGCCGATCGGTTCCCACCACGAAAATCCCGAGGCGGCCTTGCCGACGACCGTTTTCTTCTGCGACTATGCCTCTGCCGGAAACGAATGGCGCAGGGACAATTTCTACCGCACCTGGTTCCCCGTCGAGTCGGGACCTTCCGAATGATTGCACGAACAAATGATTGAACGGACATGAAAAGACCGACCCTCCTTGCCGCACTGTCCCTGGCGGCTCTCGGCGCATCTGGCGCGTTTGACGAATCCTCCCTCTTGCGCCGGGCCCGAGCGACGCTGGCGACGAATACTCTCGCCGGCAAAAGCGTCCAATGGACGCCGTATCGCGGCGTCGTGCCGTCCGTCAGCCGTTTCAAGGGCGTGTGGAACTGGGACGGCGCATTCCACGCGATGGCGCTCGTCCGATGGGATGCGGAACTCGCGCGCGACCAATTCCGCATCATGATGGCGTTCCAGGGCGATGACGGCATGCTGCCGGACGTCGTTTACGCGGATGCGGCGAAGGGGGTGTTCCGGGGCTGCACCAAGCCGCCGGTCTGGGGATGGGCGGTCTGGGCGATCGACCGCGCCGCGCCGGACGATGCATTTTTGCGCGAGGCGTACGAATCGCTCAAGCGCGACGAGGCGTTTTGGCGGGCGAAGCGGTTCGTCGAATCCGAAGGGATGTTCCGCTACGACGGCAATTCGACCGATCCCGAAAAGCGGAAACTCTACTGCGGATGGGAATCCGGCTGGGACGATTCGCCGCGCTGGGACGGAGAGCCGGGCCGCATGCTGCCGATCGACCTGAACTGCTGGATGGTCCTCTACTACCGCTCGCTCAGGGATGTCGCCGCACGGCTCGGTTGCGCGTCCGACAGCACGGCATGGGCCGCGCGCGCCGCCGCCCTCGCCCGGCGCATCGAAGAGCGTCTCTGGGACGAGAAGGACGACTGCTACTACGACAGGGAGGACGGCGCCGGCGGCGATTTTTCGCGCGTCCTCACGCCCGCCTCGTTCATGCCGCTTTTCATCGGCACCGCTTCCGCGCCGCGCGCCGCGGCCATGGCCCGCCACGCGAAACGCCTGGAGCCCGGCTGGCCCACGGTCGCATACGACGACCCGCAGTACAGGCCGGACGTCTATTGGCGCGGCCGCACGTGGCTCAATGTGGCCTACTTCGCGCTGAAGGGGCTGAAATACCATGGCTACGATGCAATCGCCGACGCCGGACGGGCGACGCTCCTCGGTTGGGTCGATGCCGCCAAAGATTCCATTCGCGAAAACTACAATTCCCGCACGGGCGCACCGCTCGGCGCCGCCGACTTCGGCTGGAGCGCCGTCTTCACGATCAAGTTCATCGACGATTGGGATCTCCCGCGCGAAATGGAACTGCCGGCGGCGGACTGTTTGGCCGATGCGGCGGAAGAACGGGCGCGCGAAACGCTTCGGCGCCTGACGCTCGACGAGAAGACCCTGCTGCTGGCGGGTTCCGGCACGATGACGCTCCCCGCGATCCCGCGTGTCGGCATCGACCGCGAATGGACGATGAGCGACTCGAGCTCGACCGTCCGCCCGGCGATGTCGCGCTGGAGCTGGAATTACGAGGAACCGAAGAGCCAGAACACGAAACTGCCGTCGCTTTCCGCGCTGGCGCAGACGTGGGACGTCGAATGGGCGCGGCGGCATGGCGAGGTGCTGGGCGCGGAGTGCCGCGACCGGGGCGTCGACCAGCTGCTCGGGCCGGGCGTGAACATCATGCGCAATCCGCTGTGCGGGCGCAACTGGGAGTATCTGGGCGAGGATCCGGTCCTTGCGGCGAAACTGTGCGTGCCGTTCATACGCGGCGTGCAGAGCTATGGCGTCGCGGCGACCGTCAAGCACTACTGCCTCAACAACCAGGAACTTGCGCGCGGCACGGTCGATACGCACGTGGACGAGCGCACGTTGAATGAAATCTACCTGCCGGCGTTTCGCGCGGCGGTGAAAGAGGCGGGCGTCCTTTCCGTGATGACGAGCTACAACAAGATCGACGGCATCTGGGCCAGCGAAAACAAGTATACGCAAAACGGCATTCTGCGCGAGCGCTGGGGCTTCAGGGGGATGCTCGTCACCGACTGGGGCGGCCAGCACTCGACCGCTTTCGCCGCACTGAACGGCGGCGGCGTGGAGATGGCGCGCGGCGACAAGATCAAGTACATCTGCGAGCCGGTCTCCAACCGCTTTCCGCTGGCGGAGGCGGTGCGCCGCGGCGACGTCCCGGCCGCCACGGTCGACGAGATGGCGCTGCACACGCTGTACGTGATGGCGAAAACGGGCTTTCTCTCCGGCGCGCCGCGCAGGACGGGCGCGCGGAATACGCCCGCACATCAGCGCGCCGCACGCGACGAGGGCGCGGAGTCAATCGTGCTGCTCAAGAACGGCAAGGGCCTTCTTCCGCTCGATGCCGCCTCGTTGAAGAAGGTGCTGGTCATCGGCGCCGGCGCGGACGTGAAGCAGTGCGACAAAGGCTGCTCCGGCGAGGGCAACGTCCCTTACGAGGTCACGCTCTTCGCCGCGCTCGCCAATCGACTTCCCGGCGCGGAGGTGAAGCTGATGCCGTTTTGCGCGAAAGTGGAGCATGCCGCGACCGACACCTCCAATGCCGTCGCCACGGGCGGGCACGTCGAACTCAAGAAGGGCGAGGGCTGGTGCGACGAGGCGGAATTGAAGGCGGCCGCCGACTGGGCCGACACCGTCATCGTGTTCACCGGAACGGAACTCGGCTATCAGGAGAACATGGAAAGCGAAAGCCGCGACCGC
>CAMZET010000070.1 GCA_947305825.1 uncultured Verrucomicrobiota bacterium | reverse complement strand
GTGCCCGTCATGCCGGCGAGCTTCTTGTAGAGCCTGAAATAGTTCTGAATCGTGATTGTCGCGAACGTCTGGCTCTCTTTCTCGATTTCGACGCCTTCCTTGGCTTCCACGGCCTGGTGGAGGCCGTCAGACCAGCGCCGTCCCGGCAGCACGCGCCCCGTGAACTCGTCCACGATGTACACGTGGTTGTCCTGCACCACATAATCGACGTCGCGCTCGTAGAGGCAGTACGCCCGCAGAAGCTGGTCGACGACGTGCACGCGGTCGGACTTCTCGGCGAAAGCGCCCTGCGCGTCGCGCCGCTTGGCTACGCGCTCGGCTTCGGTAATGGACTTGTCGCCGTCGATCGCGCTCAATTCCGCCGCCAAATCGGGCAGGACGAAGAGGCGCGGGTCCTCCGGGCATATCTTCTCGCACCCCTTGTCCGTCAGCGCGACTTCCCTCGTGCGCTCGTCAATCGTGAAATACAGCTGGTCGAGGAGCGACCGGGCGTATTCCTTGCGCATCTCCGAGAGCATCTGCATCTCGCCGTCTTCGTGTATCTTGCGGATTTCCGGGTTTTCCAGGAGGTGGAGCAGCTGCTTGTGCTTGGGCATCGAGTGGTAGACCTGGTAAATCTTGTCCTTGGCCTTCTCGGCGTCGCCCGCTTCCCACGCCTTCTTCGCCTCCTGGACGAGCTCGTTGCACTGCGACGTCTGCACCCGCACGATGGAGTTCACCATCGGCTGGATTTCGCGGTAGACGTGGCTTGTGGACATTGTGGCCGGGCCGGAGATGATGAGCGGCGTTCGCGCCTCGTCGATGAGGATGGAGTCCACTTCGTCGACGATGGCGAAGTTGTGGCCGTTCTGCACGACGCTCTCCGGCTGCTGCGCCATGCCGTTGTCGCGCAGGTAGTCGAAGCCGAACTCGGAATTCGTGCCGTACGTTATGTCGCACTTGTACTGCTCGCGCCTCTCCTCGCTGCTCATGTGGTTCTGTATGCAGCCGACGGTCAGGCCGAGGAACTTGTACAGGTGGCCCATCCAGCTCGCGTCGCGCCGCGCCAGGTAGTCGTTTACCGTCACGAGCTGCACGTTCTTCCCGGTGAGCGCGTTCAAGTACAGCGGGAGCGTCGCGACGAGCGTCTTGCCCTCGCCGGTCTGCATCTCGGAAATCTTGCCCTGGTGCAGCACTATGCCGCCGATGAGCTGCACGTCGAACGGGACCATGTTCCATTCCAGCGTGTGGCCGCAGACTTCCTCCTTCGTGCCGACGAGGTGGCGGCACGCGTTCTTCACGAGCGCGAACGCCTCCGGCAGTATGGCGTCCAGGCTCTCGCCGGCCGCCACGCGCTCCTTCAAAGCCGCCGTCATGCGCGGATAGTCCTCGTCGCTCAAATGGCGCTCCTCCAACGCTTCCTCGAGGGCGTTTATCTTGCGCACAACCGGCCACAGCCGCTTGAGCTCGCGTTCGTTCTTCGTGCCAAACAGTATCTTCAAAAGGTTCATATGTGCCTATTATACCATATTTCGCCCCGCCTTGCTTGACGCGCAGGCCGACAGCATTTACTTCGCGACAGCATTTGCTTTCATGATACACATTGCGGCATACCGGATTTGGGGGTTAGGAGGCCACAAAGACCACAGTCGGCCGATTTGGTATAATAGGCCGCATGGGAGCAAAGGGAAGAGGAGACGTGAGCGGAGCGGCGCCAAAGTGCGTGCGGCGTGGGCGAGTGCGGCGAGCGGGATTGCTTGCGGCAGCGGCGGCGGTCGCCGCGCCGGCGCTGTTCGCCGCGCTCTCCTTCGCGTTCATCGGCTGGGACCCGGAGCCTGCGGAACACTACCCCGGCGGAACGCTCCTCCTGGACGCCGACGGCGAACTAATGCGCGTGACGCTCGGCCCTGGCGACACCGACTGCCGCCCGACCTACCAGGCCTCGCGCGACGACCTCATAGTGAAGGCGCTCGTGGCGTCGGAGGACGGCTCGTTCTGGACGCACTGCGGAGTGCGGCCGCTGTCGATAGCGCGCGCCGCGTTCCAGAACGTGTTCTACCGTCGGCGCGTTTCAGGCGCCTCGACAATCACCATGCAGGCGGTGCGCCTGATAGAGCCTCACCGCAAGTCCTACTGGCAGAAATGGGTGGAAGCGGTGAAAGCCGTCAAGATGGAGCGCGCGCGGAGCAAGGAGTGGATAATCTCGCAGTATCTGAACCGTGCGCCGTTCGGGTCGAATTTCGTGGGGATAGAGGCGGCGGCGCGCGGGTGGTTCTCGCGCGGCGCGAAAGAGCTTGGGCTGGGCGAGGCGGCGTTTCTAGCCGGCATGGTGCAGGCGCCGTCGCGCTACCGTCCGGACCGTGGCTACAAACGGGCCGTCAAGCGCCGCGACTACGTGCTGAAGCGGATGCTGGAATGCGGCTACATAACCGAGGAGCAGCTGGATGGCGCGCGCTCGGTGAAACCCGTCGTCAGCCGAGCGAAGAGGCCTTTCCGCCACCCGTACTACTGCGACTGGTTCATGAAGGAGCTAGAGCGACGTCCCGGCGGCGCACTGCCGCCCGTCGTGCGAACGCCGCTCGAGCCGGACGTGCAGCAAACTAGCGAGAGGGCCGTGGACGAGGCGGCCGCAAGCGGAGGGTATTCGGTGGCGGCGGTGGCGATGCGCGGCGACGAGGTGGTCGCGCTCGCGTGCAGCGGCGACTACTTCGACAGGGACTCCGGGCAGGTGAACACGGCGACGGCGCCGCGCCCGGCAGGCTCCACGCTCAAACCCTTCCTCGCCGCCCTCGCCCTGGACCTCGGAATAGCCGCGCCTTCCTCCCGCCTCTCGGACGCGCCGAAACCTTACAAGGGCTACCGCCCGGCGAACTTCGACTCGAAGACCCGCGGGGCCGTCTCCCTCCGCGACGCGCTCGTCCTTTCTCTCAATCTCCCCTTCCTCGAGCTCCTTTCGCGCGTCGGCATCGAGCGCTTCGCCCACGCCCTGCGCAGGCTGGGCTTCGAGCACATGGGCGCGGACGACGCATCGTTCGGGCTCGGCATGGCAATCGGGAACGTCGAGGTCACGCTCGTCGAGCTCGCGCGCGCCTACCGCCGGCTCGCCGCCGGCGACGTGTTTTCGCGCGGGGCGTCATTCCTCGTCGCCGAAATGCTCTCCGGCCCGGAACGCTCCGGCGCCGCGTTCGGGCATGTGGCGGACGTGCGCACGGCGCGTTTCGCGTGGAAAACCGGCACGTCGGCGGCTTATCGCGACGCCTGGACAGTCCTCTGGAACCCCGAATGCACCATAGCGGTGTGGGCTGGCCACAAGCGCGGCGGCTTCGGGGATGCATCGCTCGTCGGCGCACACGCCGCCGCACCTGTCGCCTGGCAGATTGCGCGTTCGCTCTATCCGCAAGGCTCCGGGCCGTGGTTCGTCCGTCCGGAAGGCGAAATCGCGATGCGTACGGTGTGCGCCGCCTCCGGACAGCCGCCGTCGCCGTTCTGCGGCGAGACGGAAGAGGCCGAATACCTGGTGGGGCGCACGCTCTTCACGCCGTGCGCGTCGTGCAAGCCGCAGGCCGCCAAGCCGCCGCTGGCCATCTTGAAGCCCGAGGACGGCGCGGAGTTCCGCCTGGTGCCAGGCTTCCCGCAGCAGCGCGTCGTGTTCGAGGCCACGGGCGCGGCCGGCGGCGAGCGCGTCTGGTGGTTCGTAGACGGCGCGTTCGCAGGCGCGTGCGACGCCAGCGGAAAATTCGCCGCCTCGCTGGAGGCCGGCGAACACGACATATCCTGCGCTGCGGCCGACGGCCGCTCCGCTTCCGTGTCCGTCTCCGTCTCGGCCGCCGCCGGACGCGAACTACGCTAGAGCCGCTTGGCAGCGTCCGCTATCGCCCGGCAGACCGCCCGCGACGTGATGGTGGCCGACGTGATGGCGTCGATGTCGCCGCCGTCCTTCTTGACGGCGAGCGTCGCCGCGTCGCGCCCCGCAAACTGCCCGGAAAACTCGGGCGTATTTAGTTTCATCCCAAGCCCGGGCGTCTCCATCGCTTTGAGAGTCCTGTAGCAGACGACCGTTTTCTTGTCGGCCTGGAAGCCGACCATGAGTTCGATATCGCCGCCGTAGCCGTCGGCGTCCTTGCCCTTGGATGCGTAGCCGACGACGTCGCCGGCGGCGTTGCGCCCGACGAACGTGTCGCCGGTCTGCTCGACTTGTTCGACGCCCGCCGGCATTACGGCCTTGGCGGCGTCCTGGGTCTTCTTCTCCAGCATTTCGCGTATCGGGTCGCGCGTGAGGGTGTCGACGTAGGCGAGGACGGCGGCGCACACGGCCGCGATTGCGGTCAGGCTGGCTACGAGCGAAAGAATCTTCTTCATGCTTGCGCTTCTCCTTTTACTTGGCGCCGAAAGGCTTGGGCTGGGTCCAGCGGTTGATAAGCGGGCAAACGGCGTTCATGATGAGGATGGCGAAGGAGCAGCCCTCCGGGTAGCCTCCGAACTGGCGGATGAGCATGCAGAGGAGGCCGCAGCCGAAGCCGAAAACGAGCTTGCCCTTGGCGGTGATGGGGGAAGTGACGTAGTCGGTGGCCATGAAGCAGGCGCCAATCATGACGCCGCCGGTCAGTATTTCGACGTGTGCCGGGGCGCGGCCGGAGATGAGCGCGTAGACGGCCACCGTCGCGAGGAAGGAGACGGGGATGTGCCAGGTAATCACCTTGCGCCAGAGGAGGTAGGCAGCGCCGAGGGCCAGGGCGAGCGAGGAGACTTCGCCGATGCAGCCGGGCATATTGCCGACGAGCAGGTTCCAGACGGAGGGGACCTCCGCTAGCGAGCCGGCCTTGATGAAGGCGAGCGGCGTGGCGGTGGTCATGGCATCCACACCGGCGGCGGCCTCGCAGCAGCAGGTGCCGCAGCGCGAGAGAGGCTTGAGCCAGGTGGTCATCGGGCCCGTGAAGGAGATGAGCATGAACGCTCTTGCTGCGAGCGCGGGGTTGAACGGGTTCATGCCGAGCCCGCCGAAGACCTGCTTCGCCACCGTAATCGCGAACACGGAACCCACGACCGCCATCCACAGCGGAATTCCGGCCGGAAGGTTGAGCGCGAGCAGCAGGCCCGTCAGCACTGCCGAAAAGTCGCCCACCGTGGACTCGCGCTTCATCGCGAGCCGGCAGAGGGCCTCCGTCGCCACGCATGTCGCCACGCACGTCAGAATTGTCCAGAGCGCCGGCATGCCGAAGAACCATAGGCCTGCGAACGTGGTCGGCATCAGCGCTAGGATGACGTCGAGCATGATGCGCGAGACGGAGGAGTTGGCATGCGCGTGCGGGGAACTCGAAAGGATGAGATGGCTTTCTTCGGTTTTCGGTTTCATGGCGGAAAGTTTCCTTATGTTTGCTATGTGCGGGCGTTAGCCTGCGGCTGGCGCCGCCGGTGTCATTTAGCGGCGGCGGCAGCGGCGGCGGCGGCTTTCTCCGCCGCGATGCGGGCGCGGATGGAGGCTTTCGCGCGGCGGCAGAACTGCGTAATCGTCCTGTAGGCCGGGCAGCCGAAGGAGCACGCGCCGCACTCGATGCAGTCCATCACGTGGGCGTCCTCGGCGCTCTTCACGTCGTCCGCCTCCATCGCCTTGGAGATTTCGGCGGGGTTGAGGTTCATCGGGCAGGCGCGAAGGCACCGTCCGCAGTTGATGCACGCCTGCGAGGAGTACATGAACACGCGCCGCGGCGACAAGAACAGCAGCCCTGACGTCGTCTTCGTCGTCGCGATGTCGAGGCTGGAGACCGCGAAGCCCATCATCGTGCCGCCGGAAATGACTTTCGCCGGCTTCTCGCTGACGCCGCCGCAGAACGCCAGCAGGTCGGCGTATTTCGTTCCGCAGGGCGCGAGGACGTTCTTGGGCTCCTTTACGGCGTCGCCGGAGACGGTGGTGACGCGCTCGAGGAGAGGTTCGCCGCGCTCCACGGCGTCGGCGATGGCGGCGACGGTGCCCACGTTCTCGACGACGCAGCCGACGTCGATGGGCAGCGCCGGCGGCTCGGGCACGACGCGCTTGACCGTCGCGTAAATCTGGTGCTTCTCGCTGCCTTGCGGGTAGAGGACCGGGAGGATGACGATTTCGACGTTGCCTTCGATATCCGCGAACGCCTCCTCCAGGGCCTTGATGGCCTCCGGCTTGTTCGCCTCGACGGCGATGCGCACGGCCGGCATGCCGAGAATCTTGCGCATGATTTCGACGCCGAGGCGGATGCGCGAGGCGCGCTCGAGCATGACGCGGAAGTCTGCGGTGAGGTAGGGTTCGCACTCCGCGCCGTTGAGGATGAGGTACTCGCAGCGTTTGCCTGGCGGCGGGCTGAGCTTGACGACGGACGGGAAGCCGGCGCCGCCCATGCCGCAAATGCCGGCGTCCTCGACGCGCTTGAGGAGTTCCTCGCGCGAGGCGGCTTTCCAGTCGAGCAGCGCAAGCGGCTCGACCGGCGGCAGGTCCGCCGGCAATTCGGCGGCGGTGTCGAGGATGACGGCGTCGGCAAGGCCGCCGGCCGCGCCGGGACGCTTCTCGACAGCCTTCACCTTGCCGTCCGCCGGCGAACGCACGCACACCGAGATGAACCCGTTGCGTTCGCCGACGACCTGCCCCCTTCTCACGAAGTCGCCAGCCTTTACGATGCACTTCGCCGGCGCGCCCAGGTGCTGGCTCATCGAGACCACCAGCTCCGCCGGGACCGGCATCCTCTCGATCGCCTTGTCCCGCGCGAGTTCCTTGTTGTAGTCGGGGTGCACCCCGCCCTTGAACTTGAATTGGCTCTTGACTGTCTTCATTGCCGCAAATCCTTGGAAGTTGAACGTTTAGCGGCCCGTCTCGAAATGCGGGTCTTCGGCCATGCACTTGGCGGGGCACTTGGCGACGATGCTCGCGTCGGTGGGCGGATTGGAGTAGTTCACCTTGGCGAGGAAGCCCTGGAAGATGAAGTGACCGGCCTCCTTGCCGCCGGAGTTCTTCTCGCAGAGGTGGCAGCCCATGCAGCCGACGCCGCAGACCTTGCGGACTTCCGGGCCGCGCACCGGGTTGTTGCACAGCACGTGGATTGTGGCCGAGGCCGGGACGAGTTCGATGAGATTCTTGGGGCAGGCCTTGACGCACTTGCCGCAGCCGATGCACAGGCGCTTGTCGACCTTCGCCAGGCCGTCGCGCACGCTGATGGCGTTCTTGGGGCAGACGTTGGCGCACGCGCCGTAGCCGAGGCAGCCGAAGCGGCAGCCCTTGTCGCCGCCGGCGGTCATGGCGGCCGTGGCGCAGTCGCAAATGCCGTTGTAGTCGCCGACGCGAATCGCCTCGGAGCGCGTTCCGCAGCACTTGA
>CAMZET010000069.1 GCA_947305825.1 uncultured Verrucomicrobiota bacterium | reverse complement strand
AGCCCTTGACCTTGACGTTGTGGCCAATCTGCACGAGATTGTCGATTTTGGTCATCGGGCCGATGTAGGTGCGGCCGATGCGGGCGCGGTCGATCGTCGTGTTCGAGCCGATTTCGACGCCGTCGCCGATTTCGACGATGCCGAGCTGCGGAATCTTCTCGATGTAGACGCTGCCGTCCTCGCGGCGGCCGTTGTTGAAGCCGTAGCCGTCGCCGCCGATGCGCACGCCGCAGTGGAAGATGCAGTCGGCGCCCACGAGCGTACCTTCGCGCAGCGTCACCTGCGGGTAGATGTGTGTGCGCTCGCCGATGCGGCAGTTCTCGCCGATGAATACCTGCGCCTCGATTACCGCGCCGGCGGCTATCACCGTGCCTTTCTCGATTACCGTGTACGGGCCGATGTGCACGTCTTCGCCAATCGTGACGCTAGGGTCGACAATCGCGGTGGGATGGACGCCCGGCGCGCGCACCGGCTCAGGCGGCGCGAATATCTCCGCCGCCTTCATGCACGCCCGGTTCGGGTCTTCCACGCGGATAATCGGGCACGGCGCACCGAGCGACCACTCCGGCGGCAGCAGCACCGCCGACGCCTTCGTGGTCTCCACGAGCTTCACGTGCTTCGGGTCTTTGCAGAAGCTGAGGTCTCCCTTGCGCGCTTCCTCGAGCCCGCCGCACGCGGTAAGCTCCACGTTCTCGCCCTCGAGCGTCCCGCCCAGGAGCGCGGCAAGCTCACTTGCCTTCATTTTCCTCCTCTTCCCGGCCCTTCGCTTCCTTCGGGTTCACGCCCATCTCTTTGAGCACGTCGTCCGTCACGTCGAACGAGTCCTTCGCGAAGATGGCGGAGGTGGAGTCGAGGATGATGTCGAAGCCGTTCTTGGCGGCAAAGTCCGCGACGCGCTTCTTGATGTCGTCGGCCTGCACCTTCAAGAGACGCGCCTCGTTCTCCGAGAGGTCCTGCTGGAGCTTCATCGCCTCCGAGCGCATGCGCTGCTGCATCGTCATGAGCTTCTGCTGCAGCGACATGAGCTCTTTCTCGAGCTTGTCCTTGGCGGACTGCGCGAGCATCGGGTTCCGGTATTCCTCGGCTTTCTTGCGAGCTTCTTCCTGGACGGAGTCGAACTCCTCCTTCATGGCGTCGAGGCGCTTCTGGCCGTCCTTTTCGCTGGAGAGGAGGAACTGCTTGTTGGACTCGTAGCTGGAGTGGTTGCGCACGAGCACGAGCATATCGACGGTGCCGAGCTTGATGTCGGCGAAAGCTGCGGAGGCGGCGAGCGCCGCCACGGCAAATGCTGATAGCCTTTTCATTTCTTGTCCTTTACCTTCTCTTGTCCTTTGTATTCAATTGTCTGATATTCGCGCTGGCGGCGCCGGCTAGAACTCGTAGCCGACCGTGAAGGAGAACACTTCCTCGTCGGCGTGGTCGGGCTTCTCGATGGGGGTCGCGAAGTCGAGGCGCACGGGGAACATGGGGATGTCGATGCGCAGGCCCATGCCGATGGTCCAGGCGAAGTCGTCGGCGATGTCGAATTCCTCGTCGCTCACGCTGCCGACGTCGGAGAACGCGGCGATGCGGAGCATCTTGACAATCGGGATGGTGTATTCGAGGTTGGCGCAGACGAGGGTCTGGCCGCCCCACGGGACGTAGGAGCGGTCGCGGTCGGAGCGCTTGGCCATGGGCGAGACGTTGCGGTAGTCGATGCCGCGGATGGACTTCGGGCCGCCGAGGAACAGGCGGTTGTAGATTGGCACGTCGTCGTTGATGGCGTCGATGGTCTCGGCGCGGAGCGCGAGCATTAGGACGTGGTTGTAGCGCTTCCAGACGTTCCAGTAGTTGCGGTGGGAGAAGCCGGCCTTCCAGTATTCGTTGTCGCCGCCGGCGGCGAGGTCGAAGAAGACGAGCGAGCGCGAACCGCTGGTGGGCATCCTGAACGAGTCGCGCGTGTCGTGGCTCCAGAAGACGCGGAACACCGACTCGAAGGCGTCGCCGTATTTGCGGTCTTCCTCGACGAGCGAGACGTCCTTGCCCTTGTATTCGAGGTCGTACTTGTCGATGTCGTCGAATTCGATGAATTCGCCGGTCCATCTGACGCCGAAGCGGCCGAAGGGGTCCCAGGTGGGCCAGAATTTGACAGGGTAGGCGAGAGTGATTGCGCCGCCGGTGCGGATGATGTCGTATTCGTCGTACCACCTCTGGCGGCGGTAAGCCTCGACGGTGAGTTCGAGGAGGCGGTCGAAGAGGTGCGGTTCGGTGACGCTGGCCTCGTAGGTCTGGATGCGCGGGCCGACCTGCGTGAAGACGCGGCCTTTCTGGCCTGCGCCGCGGAACATCTTCTCCGGCGCGAAAATGTCGAAGTTCGACTGCGAAAGCTCCGCCGACACGTAGACGGAATCGACGCTCGACGCGCCCACGCCGACCATGAACGAGCCGGTGTTCTTCTCGTCGACTTCATAGACGAGGTCGCGGTATTCGCGGCCTTCGGCGTCCTTGCCGAGACCGGAGTCGCGCAGATAGTAGCGCACACGCGAGAAATAGTCGAGGTTTTCGAGGCGCTTCTGGGAGCGTTCGGCGCGGTCCTCGAGCATCCTGTCGCCGGGGCCGAGCGCGATTTCGCGGCGGATGACCTTGTCCTTGGTGTAGTCGTTGCCCTCGATGCAGACCTGGTTGATTACGACGGGGATGCCTTCGGTTACCTTGAATACGATGTCGAGGGCGGTTGCGTCTCCGTCGCGCGGGATGCGCTGGACGTCGACGCGGGTTTCGGCTAGGCCGAGGTCGCCGGAGCCGACGGTGACCATGACGCGGTGGGCGGCGTCGTTGAGGGCTTTTTCGCCGGCGATGTCGCCGGCGGCGGGCAGGTCGCTCTTGCCGGCGACGACTTCCGCCGGATAGCGCGTCACGCCGTCGATGCGCGTGGAGGCGACCGTGTAGAGCGGGCCCTCGACAATCGGGAAGACGGCATCGTACTTGATGGAGTCTTCGTCGTCCGGGAACGCCTTTTCGAGGCGCGGCGCACCCACGTTCACGTCGAGGTAGCCGCGGTCGCGGAACACCGTCGCCACCTTCTCGCGCGCGTTATCCAGCGCCTCCGGCGTCACCGGCGAGTCGGTCAGCCAGCCCACCGGATTCCACCACGGATAGTCGTCAATCGCCTCGTGCAGAAGCTCTTCATCGACCGATTCCACGCCGTCGAACACGTAGTCGCGGATTTTCTGGCGCGGGCCCTCGTCCACCAGGAACGTGACGGTGCAGTTGTTGCCGCCGCCAGGAATCGGCTCGGTCTGCGGCGTCACTTTCGCCAGCGGGAAGTACTTCTTCTGGTAGGCGCGGCGCACCTTCGCCGCCGCCGCCGCAAGGTCGCCGTCCGAATACAGCAGCCCGTCCTTCAGCCCGGACTCCTTGGCGACCTTCGACTCGGAGAAGAAGTCGCAGCCCTTGACGACGAGCGGCGCCTGGTAGCGCAGCTTGCGCCGCACGTAGAATGTCACGGCCACAGTGCCGTCCGCTGTTTCCTGCGCGTCCGCCGTTATCTCCTGGTATTCTCCGGAGGCGTCGAGCGACTGCACGTCGCGCGTCAGCGCGACCTGGTCGTACGCGGAACCCTGTTTCGTTTGGCAGCGCGCTAGAACCGCGCTCGCGTCCCCGCCGAAGCCGTCGAGGACCTTGACACTGACAGACGAGACGTCCGCCGCGCCGCATACCGCCGACGCCGCGCACGCCATCGACGCTATTATCGCTGGTATCGCTTTCATGGTCGCATATTATACCAAAAATGCCGCAGTTGTGCTTTGTCGGCAAGGGCGACAGCGGTGCTTTCACTATATACGCTGCGGCATGTCGGATTTGAGGCTTCCAAATCTCAAATCCAGCATGCCGCAGAGTACATCATGAAATTAAACGCTGTCGCCCCGCTCTGTCCCCTCGGAGGGTTTCAGTCGGGGCGAAAAGACGAAGGAGCGCAATCGCTCCGCGAGGAGGGGGAAGGGGGCTAGCCGTGGCGGCGCATCTGGCGTGTCTGCGGGGGGTCGATTACCTCCGGCATTCCTGCGGCGCGACGCGTGGAGCGGCGTATGAGCCACATCTGGACTATGGACACGACCTGCGAGAGGGTCCAGTAGAGGGAAAGCGCCGACGGGAACGAATAGAACATGAAAAGCATCATGAGCGGCATCATGACAATCATCATGCGCTGCTGCTTGGGGTCGCCGCCGGAGGGCGTGAGAGCCGACTGCAGCGCCATCGTCGCGGCCATGAGGATTGGCAGGATGTTGAGGCCGCCGAACGGGAACCAGGAAGCGAACAGCCCCTCCGGCTGCGAGAGGTCGCTTATCCACAGAAACGGCGCGTAGCGAAGCTCCACCGCCGAACGCAGCACGTTGAAGAGCGCGATGAACACCGGAATCTGTATTAGCATCGGAAGGCACGAGGACATCGGGTTCACCTTGTGCTCGCGGTAGAGGGCGAACGTCTCCTGCTGCATCCTCTGCGGGTTGTCCTTGTATTTCGCCTGGATTTCCTTCATCAGCGGCTGGATTTCCTGCATTTTCTTCATGCCGATGGTGCTCTTGTGGGTGAGCGGCCAGAAGAGGAGCCTGACGAGGATGGTGAGAAGGATGATGGCGACGCCGAAGTTCGGCACGACGGCGTAGAAGACGTTGAGGACCCAGACGAGCGGGTAGCAAATCCAGCGCCACATTCCGAATTCCATGACGTCCTTGAGGCCGAGGTCCCAGAGCAGGGCCTGCTTCTTGGGTCCGACGTAGAAGACGCTCTTGACTGAATCGCACTTGGCGGAGGAGTCGAGGAGGATGCGCGCGGAGACGCTTTGCGGGCGGTAGGCGGCGGAGGCGAGGTCGCGCGCGACGGTGGCGGAAAAGCCGAGGTTGGGCGCGGAGGTGGAGACAAGCGCCGTGACGAAGAAGCGGTTCTTGAGCGCGACGTATGTCTGCGTGCCTGGATAGTCTATCTTGACTTTCGCGGGGAGGCCGGCGGCGCTCTTGGAGCCGCTGCAACCGCCGGAGATGCCGCCGGCGAGATACCCCTTGAGCGGCGAGTCGCCCTCGCTGTGGTGGATTACCTTTCCGCCCTTGGGGTCGGGGCGGAAGCTGTCCACGGAAAGGAGGTCGTTCTTGTCGGCGCCCATGGCCATGGCGCCGATAGAGATGGAAGAAGCGCCCACGAGGTCGTCCTGGTAGGTGACGAGGTAGTTGTCGGCGAGGGAGACTTTGCGTCTGGCGGCGCCGTTGAAGAAGACGACTTCGGTGGGGGACTCTTGTTCGAAGGAATATGCGATTACGGGGCCGTCGGTCGCGCCGAGCGGCGAAGAGGAGAAGTCGAACACTACGGGCGGGTTCGCGTCGCCCACTTCGCCCTTGCCCTGCGCGTATTTGCGTAGTGTCGCGCTCTTGACGACGCCGCCCCATGTGGAAAGGACGAGCGTGAGGTCGTCGTTCTCGAGCGTGACGAATTGCTCTGGCGTCTCTGGGAGCGCCGGGGCCTGTGCGGCTTGCTGCGCGTTCGCCTGTGCGGCCTGCGGCGCGGTTTGCGGGCTCGCCGGTTGCGCGGCAGGCTCGGTCTGCGCGGCCTGGACGGCCTGCGCCGTCTCCGGGACCTGGCTGGCCGGGGCTGCCGGCTTCTTCGCACCTTGCGTAAACAAATACCAGACAAGCACGGCTCCGAGCACGATGCTGGCGATTTTCTCAGTCTTGTTCATTTGGTCTCCTGAATCTTGAAATCATTCCTCCACTTGCCGGGGAGGGGAACCGGGTCGTAGCCGTGGGGTCCGAACGGATGGCATTTCAAAAGGCGCCAGAGTCCGAGAAGAGAGCCTTTGACGGCGCCGTGGGTCTGCAAGGCCTCAATCATGTAGTTGGAGCAGCTGGGCTCGAAGCGGCAGCAGCCGCTGAAGAGCGGGCTCAAGACGATTTGGTAGCCCCTGACCAGGAATACGAGCAGATGCTTCATGAAAACCGGGACTCGCCCCGTCAGCGGCGGGCGAAGAGTTTGCGCATTTCGTCGGCGACATCCTGGCAGCGGCGGCCGGCGATGGCCTGGCGGGCGATGAAAATCCACTCCGTATCGGCCGGCGCGGCGCCTTCCTTCACCAGAAGGCGGAACGCCTCGCGCATCAGACGCTTGGCGCGGTTGCGGTCCACCGCGTCGTGGAAACAGCGTCTGGATACAACAACGCCCGCCTGACGCGCCTCGCCCGGAGCGTCAAGCCGCCAACCGACGACTAGACGCCCCTTGACGGAACGCCCCCGGTCGAAGACGTCCTTGTACTTCGCTCCGGGCAGGCGGGTGGTCATAGCGGGCCGGGACCTGCGTTAGACCTGCGTAAGGCGCTTGCGGCCCTTCGCGCGGCGGCGCGCCAAAATCTTCCTGCCGCCTTTGGTCGCCTTGCGCGCACGGTACCCAATCTTCCTTTTCCTCTTAATCTTAGAGGGCTGCCATGTCATCTTCATGTGTCTTCTTCCTTTCGTCTCGAAATTAGCGTCGCCGCAGCGCTTCGCTCGCCGCGCGCCTGGCGCGCCTGCTCGCTCGCGTTGGTGGACCCGGCGGGACTTGAACCCACGACCCGGAGATTATGAGTCACCTGCTCTGACCGACTGAGCTACGGGTCCGCAGCAACGGGTGTATATTTTACCATAAATGCCCCCTTGCGCGCAAGGGGGCATTTATGGTAAAATATGCGTCCATTACCCCCATGGTGCACCGTTAACAAAGTGGCCGCTTACCACACTTCAGGCTCCATGCTTGGGCGGGGTGTATCGATTTGACACCGTATTCACAACGAACCAGCAACAAAGGCCGAAAGAAATGAGCGCAGAACGCAAAGTATTCGGACGCCTCCAGGGCATGGCCGAGACGCCTCCGAACCTGATTGCAATCCAGACCAAGTCGTATGCCGACTTCCTGCAGATAGACGTGCCGCCGACGAAGCGCGCGCACAAGGGGCTGCAGGCGCTCTTTAAGGAGATATTCCCCGTCGCCTCCTACGACGGGAAGTACACGCTCGATTTCGTGAGCTATCATCTCGAGGCGCCGAAGAAGACGTATCTTCAGGCTTTGATGGACGGCGAGACGTATTCGCGTCCGCTCAAGGCGCGTTTCCGTCTGCGCGAGGCGGACTCGGTGCGCGACGAGGAAGTGTTCCTCGGCGACATGCCTGTGATGACGCCCGACGGCACGTTCGTAATCAACGGGGCGGAGCGCGTAATCGTGTCGCAACTGCACCGCAGCCCGGGCATTTCGACGGAGCGCCAGGTGCACGCCAACGGCCAGCCGCTGCTCTCCGTGCGCATCATTCCGGACCGCGGCTCCT
>CAMZET010000068.1 GCA_947305825.1 uncultured Verrucomicrobiota bacterium | reverse complement strand
GCGTGTTGATGTTCGCCTCGCCCCAGGTCCCGCACGCGCCGCCGTGCGAGATGCCGCCCTTGCCGTTCACGGCCATGCCGAAGCTGTAGGCGGTCTTGATCGCGGGCGGGGTCTGCTTTGTGGCCCATGCGCGCATGAGCGGTTCGGAGATGAGGATTTTCCCGTCCGGGGTGCGTCCGCCGCGCGCGATCATCTGGAAGAACTTGATCATGTCCTGCGGCGTGGAGAGGAGTCCGCCGCCCGCTTCAGGGTGTTCGCCAATGTGCAGGTAGGGGTTGACAAGCTTGCGGACGGGCTCCTCGGGATGGGGCGGCTTGTCTGCGGAGAGCTTGTAGACGGTGGCGCGGCGGGTGGCCTGCTCGGCCGTGGGGACGAACGTCGTGTCCGTCATGCCGAGCGGCTTGAGGATGCGCTCCCTCATTTCCACGTCGAACGGACGTCCCGTCACCTTTTCCGTGATGGCCGCCGCCACGTCGATGTCCCAGTTGCTGTAGACGTACTTCGTGCCTGGCTCGTATGCGAGCGGCTGCTCTGCGGCACGTTCGGCGAGGGCTTCCATGCCGGGACGCGGCAGATCGGCTTTCGGGAAGCGGGCGAGGCCGGAGGTGTGGCAGAGCAGCATGCGCAGGGTGGGGCGGTTCGTGGCGGCGAGGTTCTTCCAGGAGGGGAAGTACTTCTCCACGGGGTCGTCGAGCGAAAGTTTGCCTTCGGTGGCAAGGTTCAACACGAGCGCGCCGAGGACGCCTTTCGTGTTGGAGGCCATCCAGAAGACCGTATCCGGCTCCATCCGCCGTCCGGGCGCGGCCTCTCCCACGCACTCGAAACGCGGCGCGCCATCGGCGTCCGCCGTCACGAGCACCGCCCCTGGCACGCCCTCGGGCGCTGCGCGGTAGGTAACGTCGCCCGCCGCCGGGTCGGCGAGACTGGCCTTGTTCCAGGCCGCCTGGAACGCCGTGCGTTGCTTGGTCGTGCCGGACATCGAGATGCAGAGCACGCGCACCGCCTTGGTCTGGGGGTCGAACGCCGCGTACGTGCCGTAGGCGCCGCCGTGCCCCACGAAATTCGGTTTGACGTTCAAGCCAAATCCGTAAGACGTGATCTTGGGACGATCAGGCGTCTGCCGCCGCGTCATTTCCCGCACCGCCTGCTCGGAAAGGATGCGACGCCCGTCCGGTGCCGTGCCGCCAGCCGCCAGCATCCTGAAGAAGCGGCACAGGTCGTCCGCCGTGCCAAACAGTCCGCCGCCGCCCTCGGGTTCGCGCGTGGAATCCGTGTACGGATAGCGGAACTGGCCGATCTTGATTTCCCTGGGCTTCAGGTTGTCCGAGAGCCTGTAGGACTTGGCGAGGCGCGTCATCTGCTCCTCCGACGGCACGAACGTCGCGTCCTTCATGCCGAGCGGATCGAGGATGCGTTCCTTCATCACGGCCGCGAAGGAACGCCCCGTCACCTTCTCCACAACGGCCATCGCCACGTCGATGCCCCAGTTGGAGTAGGCGTAGCGCTCGCCCGGATCGGCCGCCAGCGGCGTGGTCGCCGCAAGATGCGCCAGCTCGGCGATCGACCGCTTGTCAATGGGCATTCCGGGGAAAAACGGCAGTCCGCTCATGTGCGAGAGCGTCATCCGCACCGTCATCGGGCGGACAGGCGCGCGCGGACCGTCCTTCGCCGCCACCTTCACGTCCGCGAATTCCGGCAGGTACTTCGACACGGGATCGTCCAGGTTCACCTTCCCCTCGTCCACCAGCGTCATCAATGTGGCGGCGGCGATCGCCTTCGTGTTGGAGGCCAGCCAGAAGAGCGAGTCGGGCCGCATCGGCGTTTTCGCCTCAAGGTCTGCGTAGCCGCGGCAGTCGACGGTCGCCTTCCCCTTCGCGTCCACCACGACCGACACCGCGCCCGGCAGCTCTCCGCCGTCGACGTACGGCCCGATGGCGTCGCCCACCGGCGAAGCGTACGCCATTCCACAGCACAGAACCACGCCAATCTTGGCAAGGCCGCGCAAGCTTATCATTCGTGCTTTTCCTGTTGTCATGGAATTCTTCCTTTTTCTGGTTGTTTTTAAAGTTCTGCAACTGCCTCAAAATAGAACGCGGAAGTTGTAGCGGTCGTTGGGGGCGGCGTCGCCATGAAGCGTGAAATCCGTCCAGTCGTATGATTGGAGCGAGTGGTCTTCCCACTTGAAATCGAACCCGTCCGAACGCAGCCGCCCCCTGAACGCCGATGCGGGGACGGCAATCTCCATCTCTTTCCCAGACCATGCAGCAGACACTTCCGCCAACGGCGCCGACCATGAGAACATGCCAGTCCGCTTGCCCGGCTCGTGCATCCGCAAGACGGTTCGTCCAACATGACGTCCGCCTCGCTCAGCCATTGCGCGTTCCACCATGAAATCGTACCCCAGCCAGCCTGTGGCGGCGGAACGGTCTGCGTCAATGAAAAGCTTCATCCAGTCCTGGCCGCCTGGTGCCGTCATCGGCTCTCGTGTCCGCACATAGAAACAGATGTCGTTCCCATTGCGCGAGACCTTCGCGGCCACGATGTCGTTGCGTCCGGACATGTCCACATAACGTCCGGCCTTCGTCCCGTGCGCGGTGAAATCCCTCCGCACTTCGTCGCCGACGGTGTCGCGGAACTCAGGCTGCACGTCCCGCCAGTCGTCGAAGTTGCCGTCGATGCGGATCGGACGCGAGACCGTCGGCGGTATTTCATGCACGCCCTTGTACCGGCGGACATTAGCTACGAGCTGCCAGTAGTACGCGTCGCCCCAGAACCCTTTCACAGGTTCGCAGTCGCGCGAGAATTCGGGATTGAACTGGTCGCAGAACACGCCCGCTTCATTCCGGTAGTTGTTCCATTCCGGCAGGCGCATCGCGCGCCATTCGTTCCATCCCGTCACGAAAACGAGCGGCGGCGCAGCCTTCAATGCCAAGTCCCACTGCTCTTGAAAATTCGGTCCCAACGCCAACTGCGCAAGACGCGGATCGTTTGCGCCGCCATGCCAGCGCCGCCCCATCGCACCAGGCGCGCTCATCGCACACTTTCCAGCCGGACTGGCATTCTGCGCCACAGAGACGGCCATCATCTCGTCCTCCCCGTCCAGCCCCCTGTAGACATGTTGCGGATAGACCTCCAGCCATGGCCATCCGCCCGCCTTCGCGTCTTCTCCACGGTAACCGGCAAGCGGACGTCTAAACGCGAAGAATTCGCGTATCCGCCTGGAATCTTCGTCCTCCGCGCCCCAGGCGCAGAACATTCTTGTTCCCTCGCAAGGGACGCAATCCCGGTACGCCTTCCCGTCGAGGTCTTTCTTTGCGGCTCTCAAGGTCCACCAGCCAACGGATGAAGCGGGCTCGGCAAGCTCGATGAAGTAACGCCCCGCCGGACACGAGTTCGCCAGCTTCATGACAAGCGACGCATTGTCGGCGATGTTGGTGAAACGTTGCTCCGCCACAACCGCGCCTTTCGGACCGTCCTTGCGCAAGCGCATCGTCGCCGCGGAATCCGGATGCGAACCGAACGTGGGAGTGCTGATGCGTATGTTCCCGAACGGCGCCTTGGCGGCGAACGATTGTCCGAGCGCATGTCCGGGCGCGAGCCGCTCGGCGACGAGCTTGCCTTTCCCGCCCGGGCCGAAGCCGCTCGCCACCGGCTCCGAGGCGGCGTATGCAGGATGGGCGATGACAAGCGGTTTTCCTTTCCATCGGAACCAGAGTTCGGGATGGATGCCGGGCTCGTAGAGCGTTCTCCACAGATGCCGCAGCTCGCCGCCACGCAGGCCGTACGGCGGGTACGCGGGGAACGGACACAGAAATGCGATCTGAGGCGTGTGCCCGCCGGACGCGCGCACGTCGGCGAACACGCGGACGATCTCCTGCCACGAGGCGTCGAACGTCGGCCCGTTGCTCACGTCGAACACGATGACGTCAACACCAGCGTCACCCAGCATCTGCGCATGCTTGCGCAGAACGAACGGATCGTTCGAGCAGTAGTAGCCGAAAAGCGGTTCGCCCCACCAGTGGTTGCAGCACATCGGACCCCATAGAGGCGAGTCCGGTTTCTTCAGGGCGTCTGGATCCGCCGACAGGATCTTCGATACGTCGAACGGTCCCGGCACGTTTTCGTCGGTGGGACGGTTGATGAAGTAGAACACCGCGACCGTACGGTTTGTCCTGGGCAGACCGGCCTCCGCCGCCGTGGGGAGCGAACGGCCAAGCCCGTCCGTCGCCACCCACGTGTCGGATGCGATGTCGCATGGCGCGGACAAAGCCGCCAGCACAATCGCCGCCGCGAAAATCATGCCGATTTTCACATGGCGCTCCTCAGGTGCCAGGCCTGTTCTATTACTGCACGTACTGATTGCTTCATGCCGCTAGCCTTCCAGGAAAGGCGCGTCTTTGATGGATTGGGCTTTATGTTCGGCATGGGAATGTACTGAAAACCATCCAGCGAGAATACGTCAAGCCCCACGCGGTCAATGAATATGTGCAGACCAAGTCGTCCTTCCGCGTCCAGATTCCATGCAGTCGATTGGCCATTAACAGATAACGTATGTTGGATGGCTCTATATTCAATCTTGATACCGCGCAGGTCTAACGCTATTACGGCGTCGGCAACTGGCACGCACGAGAACTTGATCTCCACAAGCTCTCCATTGAAATCTTTCAGCGACATTGGAGGCCCTTTACGCAGGGACTCGAGTTCTTTCACAGGGAAACGCGACAATCGCAGGCCTGTGTCCGTTCGAACCAGTTTCAGTTCCATAGGCAGGGTCATCGCCTGATTGAACATCGTTGCCGTGTTTCCGCCAGCAAGTGGGTCGTATTTACTCCATGCAATCTGTATGCGCCGTCCATCAGGCACATCCGAGAATGTCTGCCACGCATAGACGGGGGTGCTGACATTGCCCACCGGACGCATCTGCTCCAGCCTCTCGGCCTCCGGCACGAACATCTGCCCGTCGAACGTGCCGATTGCGTATTGCCGATTCGCCGCCGTCAGTACCCAGCGAGTTGCCATCTCGCCCTCGATGGGCATCTCGAACATGTCGGGGCACTCGTATAGATAACACCCGCTGTCAAAGAAGTCTCCCGGCACACAACTTGCCCACGTCCAGTTCTTCAGGTCGGGAGACGTGAAGAACGATATGCCGTGGCGTAGCTTTGCCACCTCGCCATAGACGAGCATGACCCAATGTTTGCCGGGAGCATACCAGAAAACCTTTGGATCGCGATTGGCGTCCGGCCGGTTCTCTATGACGGCCTTTGGCCACTTGGTATAGGTTCGTCCGTCATGCGACCAGGCAATACGCTGGGTGAACAAATCGAACGTATCCCCTGCGCACGTGTAGATCAGCACATGCGCGTTCTTGCCAAAGCCAGCCGTGTCCGCGAAATCCGTTACGGCGCTGCCGGAGAACATCCTCCCGGAATCGTCTGGCGCAAGCGCATCCCCTAAATCCTGCCAATGGACCAGATCTTGCGAAACGGCATGGCCCCAATGCTTTGGGCCTCTTCCGAGCGTAAACGGACTATGCTGGTAGAACATGTGCCACTCGCCTTTGAAATAGGAGAGCCCGTTCGGATCGTTTAACCGGCCAGTCGGCGGCGTGAAGTGTATCTGCGGACGCCACGATTCGGCATATTGCTCTTTAGCGCCAGGAAAACGTCTGTCGGCAAACACCAAGTCGCGTGCGGAGATGGACGGCAGTTCCGTCCCCGAGAAGCGAAACCTTAGCGTTCGGCCCTTGACTTCGCCGAGGTCAAGAGAACCGACCCACGTAGGATCGCGGCGGGCCCATTCGACGGCATCGTACGTCAAGCGCCTTCCGTTCTCGAATATCTCCAGCAGTATCTTTGGGGCACCACTTTCCACAGGAACCGCCAGATATCGTCCGCCCGGTTGCACGTTGAACTGGAATTCTGCGGCATGGATGCCGTATGCGATTCCGATCAGGACGATGGCAATCCTTGTACGTTGCACGATGCGCATGGATCTCTACCTTTCTCTGCCTCGTCAGCTGAATTGCAAGCTCCTTTCAACGGCGAGTGAGGTGCTTGACGACGGCCTCGGTCCGGGTGCGGACGTGCAGCTTGTCGTAGATGCGGCGGATGTAGGTGCGCACCGTCTCGATGCCGATGGACAGCTTTTCCGCTATTTCCTTGTAGAGGTAGCCGTCGGCCAGCAGCTGCAGGATCTCGTTCTCGCGCGGCGAAAGGTTCTCCGTCTCGTTCGGAGCCGTCCCCATCTGGTGGAACGACTGCACCACCTTTCGCGCCACGGAGCCGCTCATGGGCGAGCCGCCGTTGTAGAGATCGCGGATGGCCGCCAGCAGCTCGGTCGGCGTGGCGCGCTTGAGCAGGTAGCCGTTCGCGCCAGCCGCCAGCGCCTGGAAGATGCGTGCCGGGTCGTCGTAGACCGTCAGCACCAGGAACTGCACCTGCGGCAACGCCGCCTTCGCCTCGCGGATGACGTCAATACCGGATTTGCCGGGGAGGTTGATGTCCACCAGCACGACGTCCGGCGCGAGCGCGGCAAGTTCCGCGAGCGCGGACTCGCCGTCTCCGAACATGCGCGTCATCTCGATGTCGTCCTTCTCCGCGAAGAGCCGTTCGAGCGACTTGCGGATGCCGGCGTTGTCCTCGACGAGCGCGACCTTGATGATGGAATTCTTTTCTTTCATGGCTTGCCATTCAATTTGAACGAAAGCACCACTTCGCATCCGCCGCCTTCGCGCGGCCCGACGGCGAACGTTCCGCCGATGTCCGCCATGCGCTCCCGCATGTTCGCGAGGCCGTTGCCGCCCTCGCGCGACCCCGCGAAGCCCTTGCCGTCATCGCCCGCCGTCACGCGCACCTCGTTGCCGTGGATGGACAGCGACACGAACGCCGTCGTGGCGGCGGCATGCTTGACGATGTTGTTGAGCGCCTCCTTGACGCACATGAAGACGGCATGCCGCGTCCTGCTGGTAACGGAGGCCGCAGGGAGTTCCGACGGGATCGACGCCCGCAGTCGAACGTGCATCGTGTTGAGATACCGCTCGGCGTAGGTGTAGAGGTAGTCGGCGAACGCCGACAGCGTGTCGTTGCGCGGCTCGACGGCCCACACCACCTCGTCGAGCGCGCGTATGACGTCGCGGACCTCGTCGGCCACCTCGCCTATGCTTGGATCTTTCTCGGTGGCCATTTCCGTGATGTAAGAGACGCGCGTCAGCCGTGCGCCGACATCGTCATGGATGTCATGGGCGATCCGCGCGCGTTCCGCCGCCAGCACGTCGCGTTGCCGCGCGGCCAAGAGCTTGGCCCGGACTCGGCGGAGGTAGAC
>CAMZET010000067.1 GCA_947305825.1 uncultured Verrucomicrobiota bacterium | reverse complement strand
ATAGTCTTTTCGGCGTTTTTGGCCTTCCAGGCTTTGAGGGCCTTGTCGAACTTTGCGGCGAGTGAAGCTATTTGTTCGCGGCACTCGGCGGCGGTGTCGAAGTCGCCGGCCTCGACGGCCGCGTCTTTTCTGCCGCGCAGGGAGCTGATTTCCTCCTGCATCGACGTAAGCGACTTCGGGCGCTCGCTTGCCGCCATGCGGAGGCGCGCGCCGGTCTCGTCCATTGCATCGATAGCCTTGTCTGGAAGCTGGCGCGAGGGCAGGTATCTGGCCGTCAGCTCCACGGCGGCGCGGATTGCTGCATCCGGAAATCTCACCGTGTGGTGCTCTTCGTATCTGGGCGCGATTCCCTTGAGGATTGAGATTGCGTCGGCAATCGAAGGTTCGTCGATTTGGACGGCCTGGAAGCGGCGCTCTAAGGCGGCGTCTCGCTCGATGGACTTGTGGTATTCCTTTAGGGTAGTGGCGCCGACGCACTGGAGTTCGCCGCGAGCGAGAGCGGGCTTCAAGATGTTCGCGGCGTCCATAGCGCCCTCCGCGCCGCCCGCGCCGACCATCGTGTGTATCTCGTCCAGGAACAGGATTACGTTCCCGGCGCGTTTTGTTTCGTCGGTGATGCGCTTCAAGCGTTCTTCGAATTGCCCGCGGTATTGCGTGCCGGCGACTATCCGCGCCATGTCGATGGCGACAACGCGCTTCGACTGCATTTTCTCCGGCACCTTGCCCATGTGTATGGCCTGGGCCAAGCCTTCCACGACGGCGGTTTTGCCGACGCCTGCCTCGCCAATCAGGACGGCATTGTTCTTCGTGCGCCGCGACAGAATCTGGACGACGCGCTTGATTTCCTTCTCGCGCCCGATTACCGGGTCGAGCTTTCCCATGCGGGCGAGCTCCGTCAGGTCGCGTCCGTAGGCGTTGAGAGTAGGCGTCTTTTGCTCTTTTTCGCGCTCTTTCTTCGCTTGCTTTTCGTCGTCTTCGTCGTCCTGCTCGTTCTTGTCCTGCTCATTTGCGCCGTCGCCGGCGCCTTGCGTTCCTGCGGCCTTGAAGCTGTTCAGGGTTACGCCGGCGTTGAATAGAAGCTGGGCCGCAGCGTTCTCGCCTTCCGCAAGAATCGCTGCGACTATATGCTCCGTGCCGACTTTGGCTCCCTCGCCGGCTTCTAGTTCTGCCATTTGCAGGATTTTCCTCGTGCGCGCCGACAGCGGCAGCGCACCTTTTATCATTACGGCCTGCGCACCGGGATTTATCATGTTCCGCATCGACTCGGCGAGTTCATCCAGGTTGAGGCCGAGACGAACGAGCCTCTGCGCCGCCTGGCATTGAGGCAGCGCAAGAATCGAGAGTAAAATGTGTTCGGCGGCCACATGGTCGTGGCCAAGCTGCTGCGCACACGGCGTAGCGGCGTTGAGCGCGTCAAGCGCATTCTTTGTCGGCTGCATTACAAATCTTTCGTAAGCTCCCAGGCTTTCACAAGCATCCTCGGAATATGGAACGGACCCTTGAAAATGTTCCCCTTGGCCGGCTGCGCAACAGTGCCGTCGCGATGCAGATAGCCGTACCATTCAGGGTATTTCTTGTCGCGCATATGCTTCCACGTCCAGTCGCTCACGAGCTTGTGCCGTTCCTCGTAGCGCTTGTCGCCGGTAAGCTTGTAGGCGTAGGCCATCGCAATGATGGTTTCGCACTGCGGCCACCAGAACTTCATGTCCTGCTCGTAGCACTGCGGCGGAAGGTTGCGGCAGTCCTTGAACGAGATTATGCCGCCGTATTTCTTGTCCCATCCCCACGCCCACGACCAGTCGAGAATCTGAAGCGCGGTCTTGAGAAGTTCCTTGTCGTTGCGCTCGACAGCGACATCCATGAGGAACCAGCTCGTCTCAATGCAGTGGCCGGGGTTGATTGTGCGCCCGGCATTCGTGTCGATGAACTCGCCGTTGGGCCCGACCGTCTCCAGCAGCGCCTTGAACTCCGGATGGATGAAATATTTCGTCAAGAGCCCGATTGACGTCGTAATCTGCTCGTCGAGAACCGGGTCGTCGGAGACTTGCTTCAGGACGTTCGCGACGTTGATGAGAATCATCGTGAGCGAGTGCCCCTGCGCGACGACCGCCTTCGTGTACTTCGACGGCATCCACTTGTCGGAGTCTGCGACGAAGGACTGAATGCGCTTGAAGAGCGCGACCGCCTTGTCCGCCCACTCCTTTTCGCCGGAGGCGAGGGAGTATTCCGCATACGCTATGGCGGCGAAGCATTCGGAGAACACGTAGCGGCGCTTGCGCAGCCCGACGCCTTCGGCGGTCACCTCGAAGAATGCCCGCCCGTCGGTGTCAAAGCAGTGTGCTTCCAGGAAATCGCAGCAGGAGCGCGAAAACTCCAGCCACTTCTTGTTGCGGCGCACATGGTTGTACGCATGGGCGAACATCCATCCGCAGCGCCCCTGGAACCAGACGGACTTCGTGGAGTCCATCAACGAGCCGTCGCGGTCCACGCATGTGTACACGCCGCCGTTGACCTTGTCCCAGCCGTGCTCCATCCAGAAGGGCAAGATGTTGTCCTTGAGTTCTTCGATGTACGTCTTGTTCCATTTCTGCCAATATGTCGTCTTCATGGTGACTGGCCCTTTCGGGATTTGTTGGTTGGTTTGTAGAGTTTTGGCCCGGCTGCCTGCTTACTTTGCGACGTGTTTGCGCTTGCGCGAACGGAACACGAACCGCCTTTGTATGTAGTAGCTCAGGAAAAAGAGGAATGTCTCGACTACGATTTTGACGATTGTGATGGCAAAGCCCTTCGCGTCGAGAAGGAACGAGAAAGCGGTGGTGAATACGTAGCCGCAGAGCGCAATTGCCAGTACCAGAGCCCAATATTTGAGATAGCTGTGGCCAGTGTTGCGCTTGACCCGCTTTTTGAATACCACGAACTTGTTGTAGAGGTAGTTGAAGTTTGCCGAGACGAGCCGCGCCAGGATGAAGGCGAGGGCGATGTCGTAGCGTCGCAGAAGCGTAGGATGTCCTGCCAGACCCCAAATCACGAGCGTGAACACCGCGTTGTCAAGCACGAAGCCAATGATGGAGGAGAGGCAGAAGTGGATGAGCGAGCGGTAGATTCTGATGGTGTCCAGCAGCGGGTTGAAATGGCTGGTCGCGTTTTCTTCTATGTAGACTGTCTCGATGGGGATTTGGAGGGGTTTTTCGTCGTGGCGGCGCGCGTCGGCGAGCATGGCCATTTCATACTCGTAGCGTTCGCCGGGGATGGATGCGATGTGGTTGACGAGTGAAGAAGGAATGCCGCGCAGGCCTGTCTGCGTGTCGCGAATCATCAGGCGCGTCATGAGGAAGAAGAGCCAGCGCGTCCAGAAATTGCCGAAACGGCTCCTGAGCGGCACTTTGCCGGTGAACGCCCTGACGCCGAGGACGAGTCCGCCGCGATGCGTCTGGAGAGCTTCTGCGACGCGCGCGATGTCGTCCGGCGTGTGCTGGCCGTCGGCGTCCGCCGTCACGACGTCGGCGGAGTCGCCGATGTATCTGAGGCCCGTCTTCAGGGCGACGCCTTTGCCGCGGTTGCGTTCGTGGACAAGGATTTTCTCGACGAACTTCTCGGCCTTCGGGAATATGTCGCGTCCGGAAGTAGAGCCGTCGTCTACCAGGACGATGCGCGAAAAGCGCTCGCGCAGCTTCGGCAGGAGCGCGAGCAGCTTCTCGTCCGGGTTGTAGGCGGGAATCAGTATTGCTACTTCGCCCATGAGGAATCTTTCTTGTCGCGGCTGCGCTGCTGGATTGTAATGTAGTCGACCTTGTTCTTGTAGAGTTCAACCGCGAGTTTCGGGGTGATGTACATGAGGCCTGCCGAGCGAGCGGCCTGGTAGAGCGATTGCTTGGAGTCGGCCGCTTTCATGATGTCGGGCAGTTTCTGTACCATGAGGCGCGTGGCTCCCGCATCGACGGCGACCGGCGAATAGCGCGGCGAGAAGAAGTAGCAGCCGCCGGAACGCAGACCAGCGTCAATCTTGGTGCGGTAGTCGTTGAGCTTGGCGAGAAGCGCCTGCGACTTCGCGTTCGGCTCGAACTCGCCCTCGAGCGAGTACGTCACGGTCACGGTCGGCTTTTTCGGACGCGGCTTGTAGCCGCTCTTCTGGCTCTTTCCGGAAGAGGATTTCTTCGGAGCCGAATCGTCGCCGAAGAGGTCGTCGAGCGAGGATTCCCAATCGTCGTCGTCGGACGAGAGGAGGTCTGGTTCTGGCTCGGGTTCGGGTTCGGGCTCCGGTTCCGCTGCCGCTTCGGACTCGGCGGCTCCGCCGCCCGTCTGCGTCCGCTTGATTTTGGAGGCGTCCTGCGTCTTGACGAACTCTTCCCAGGGAATGATTTCGCCGGTTACCTGGTGCTCGTTTATGCGGATTACCGTTCCGAGCCGCATTACCTTGTAAGGCGGCGGAATGTATTTGCCCTCTATGAAGACCCATCCGCGGCTAATGGGCTTGCCCACGGAAGCCTTGAGGGCCTTTTTCGCCGCAGAGGGAGTGGATGCGAAGCCGCCGGCGGCGAGGGCGGCCGTTCCGAAAAACGCAACCAGCGCCGCAAGCGCTATCACCTTTATCGTCTCTTTTGCTTTCATTCCCGTTCTTCCTTTCTTCCTCTGCGGATAAGAAGCCCCGCAATGCCGTAGCGCAGAATCCCCGGAACCCGTCGTTCCCAAGTCGGGGCCCGAAAGCCCCTATTCAAAATGTCGGTCGAAGAAATGTCTGCTCAATCCGCGTGCACCGCAGGGCCAACGTCCTTTCAAATCAGCTTTCCCTCACTTCGATACCTTCGGTCGCCTTGAGGGCATCGACGACGCGCTGGAAGGACTTGGCGACTTCCGCATCGGTGAGCGTGCGCTCTGCGGAGCGGAATTCGAGGGAATAGGCGAGCGAGCGCGTTCCCTTCGGCGCGTCCTTCGGTTTGAATATGTCGAACAGCGTCACTTTGGACAAGTCCTTGCCGCCGTTGCGGCGGATTGCCTTGTCTATGGTTTCGTGCGAGACGCCCGGAGCGGCGAGTATGGCGATGTCGCGCCTGACGAGCGGGAAGGGTGCCGTGGCGGCGACCTTGCCCGTCGCGGAATATCGCTTGAGAAGCGGCTCCAAATCCAGTTCGCAAAGTGCCATCTGCGTCGTGAGGCGGTATGGATGGCGCATTTTCGCGGAAAGTGCGCCGAGGATGCCGATGCGGCGGGCGTTTAGCACCACCGCGAGCGACGCGCCCGCCGCAAACGCCGGATGGTCTTCTGGCTTGAACTCCAGCTTTCCGGCGTGCAGCCGGCGCACAAGCTCCTCGACAGCGCCTTTCATCCACAGAACCGCTTCTTCTTCCGAGACGGCGGCCCGGCGGTTGAGCGTCTCGCGGCCGACAGGCCCCACGAAACCGAGCGAGAGCCGCTCCGCCTCGCCGGGGCGAGCGTCGAACACTTTGCCGACTTCGAAGAGCATAGCGCCATCAACCTGGTGCGAAGAGTTCCTGCCGAGGCTGGCCATCAGCTGCGGCAGGAGCGACGGCCTCATCACGCCGAAGTCCGCCGACACGGGGTCAGGAATCACGAGACGCTTCTCTTTGTCGCGCACGTCGAAACCGTCGAGTTCCTTCTCCGAAAGGAAGGAATAGTGCATCGCTTCCGTGAATCCGAGGGCGGTGCAGAGGTCGCGGAGACGGGTACGAGCCTTGAAATGGTCGTCCGACAGCGGCGAGACCGACGGTGCGCCGGGCATCTTGTCCGGAATGTTGTCCAGGCCGTAGACGCGGGCGATTTCCTCGACTAAATCAGCCTCCAGTTCGAGGTCGTATCTCCAGGACGGAATGCCGAACGCAACTGACTTCTCGGCGGCGAAGAGCGTTTTTTCGGAGCGCGGGACGAGGCCGAGGGAACGGAGGATGAAGACCATCGCGTCGTTGCCGACGGGTATGCCGATAAGGCGGCGGGCGCGCTCGAAGTCGAGCGAGACGTCGGCGTTGAGGGGTTTGGCGCGGAAGTCGGCGTCGATGACGCCTTTTGCGATGCGCGCCTTGCCGTATTTCTGCAGCAGGTGCGCGGCGCGGCGCGAGGCGAAGTCGGCGAGGTCCTTGTCCACGCCGCGAATGTAGCGGTAGGCCGCTTCCGAGGCGATGCCGAGTTTGGTGGCGGTGAATTTCGTGGATTGCGGCTCGAAGAGGGCACTCTCCAGCATTACCGACGTCGTGCCTGGCGCGATGCCGCTTCCCTCGCCGCCCATCACGCCGGCCACGGCATTGGGCTTTTCCGCGTCGCAAATCATCAGCATCGAAGGGTCGAGGACGCGCTCGATGCCGTCTAGAGTTGTCATCTTCTCGCCTTCGCGGGCATTGCGCACGACAATCGTGCGGTCTTTGAGTGTGCGGTGGTCGAAAGCGTGGAGCGGCTGGCCTAGTTCGAGCATCACGTAGTTCGTGACGTCGACGACCAGGCCTAGCGACCTGACGCCGCACAGCTCCAGCCGCTTCGCCATGACTTCGGGCGACGGGCCGTCTTCCACGTAAGTGACTACGCGCGCCGTGTAACGCGGGCATTTCACCTTCTCTTCCACAATCACTTTGACTTCGCTCTCGACGGGCGTCTCGTCTTCGGTGAAATCGACGTCCGGGAGGCGGAGGTCACGGTGCAGTATGGCGGCGAATTCGCGCGCGAGGCCGATGACGGAAAGGGCGTCGGGGCGGTTCCAGGTTATTTCGACGTCGAGGACGGTCTCGGGTTTTTCGCCGCCGATGACATCGCGCACGAAAGCGCCTGTCGGCGTTTCAGGCGGAAAATCGATGATGCCGGAGTGGTCCGAGCCGTAGCCGAGCTCGCGGTACGAACAGCACATGCCGAAGCTTTCGACGCCGCGGAGCTTGCCTTTCTTGATTTTGAAGCCGCCCTCCGGAATGACGGCGCCTATCTTGGCGAACGCGGTCTTCATCCCAGCGCGGGCGTTGGGCGCGCCGCACACGACCTGCCACGTCTCGCGCGAGTCCGTGACCTTCAGCACGTGGAGATGGTCGGAGTCCGGGTGCGCGGCGCATTCGGACACTTCCACGACCACGAAGTCGTCGGAAAGCGGCGCGGGACCTATTGTCTCGACGGCCTCTACCTGAAGACCGGCGCGCGTCAGGCGCTCCGCGAGTTCGCTCGGTTCGATGTCGTCGACTTTTACGTATTCGTTCAGCCAGCTAAGCGGTAGCCTCATATCTTCGTTTCAGTCTTGGCGGTTTGCAGAGTTTATTGGTTGTCGGCGGGCGTCTCGGCAGGTGGCGTCTCCGGCGCGGGCGCGGGCGCTTCAGCGGCGGGCGCAGCTGCTTCAGCGGCGGGCGCGGGCGCTTCAGCTTC
>CAMZET010000066.1 GCA_947305825.1 uncultured Verrucomicrobiota bacterium | reverse complement strand
CAAGTTCGGGTGGCTCGTAATCCATCACCACGACGGGGCACGGCGCCGAGGCGAGCGCACAGGCAATGTCTGCGTTTTGCGGCCCGGAACAGACGACGCCATCCATCCTCCCTCCCTCCCCGAAGAAGGCGGCGATCTCGTTCCGTTCGCGCAGAACACGCAGATTCCAGCGATGGACGGCACCAAGATACGAGAAGAATCCCGCAAACTTGCGCTGCGCGGCGACATTCGAGAGCAACAAGGCGATTGCGACATTCGGCATATTGGATTTCATGGGTGCGCATTATACCAAACCGTGCGGACCAACGCAACACCGTTATTGACAAAGTGATAAATATCTTATCTGCATAATGATGTTCGCTTGCCTTCTTTATGATAAAATACATATCGAAATGGTCAAGACCGTATCAAAAAACTACAAGTGGATTCTGCTGGCGCTTCTCTCCGCGACGTATTTTCTCGCGCAAGGCGTCAGGCAGATATTCAACGCCGTGCTGCCGCAGATCAAGGCGGACTTCGCCGGCGCAGGGATCACCGACACGCAGCTCGGGCTCGTCGGGAGCGCGTTTACGCTCGTCTTCGGCCTTGCGATTCCGTTTGGCGGCGTGCTGGCCGACTTCTTCAGCCGCAAGTGGATGATCGTCGTCGGCACGCTTCTCTTTGCCGTCGGCATATTCTCGTCGGGCCTTGCCACGGGCGTTGTGCTGCTTGTCGTCGCATACGGCGTCGTAAACGCAGCCGGCCAGGCGCTTTTGCCGCCGTCCAATTCCTCCCTCATCGGACAGTTCCATGTCGAGACGCGCGCCACGGCGTTTTCGATCTACCAGATCGTGTTCTACGTCGGCATCGTCGTGTGCAGTTGCGTGTCGGGATGGCTTTCGGGTCTTGGCGAGGGCGGCTGGCGGAAGGCGTTCTTCCTCTTCGGCGCGATTTCGGCCGCGTGGGCGTTTGCGCTCGCGTTCCTTCTGCGCGACACGCCGCAGGCGAAGGAAGAGGGAAGGGGGAAGAGGGTAGAGGACAAGGCGAGCGTTCGCGAAGCGCTTGGCGCATTCCTGTGCAAGCCGTCTGCGCTGCTTCTGATGGCGGGGCTCGGCTTCTACTTCTACGCGAAGTACGGCTTCAATACGTGGATAATCAACTACCTCCAGCGCGAGTTTCCGTCAATGACCGCCGCGTCAGCGTCGTTCCACGGCGTGTTCTGGTTCTACCTCGGCGCGGTTGTCGGTGTGTTCGCCGGAGGGCGCGTCTCGGATCGGTTCGCCGTCGCGCTCGGACGCCCCCAGGCGCGGTTCGACGTGAATGCCGCCGGGCTTGTGCTGTGCGTACCGGGGCTTCTTCTTTCCGCATTCGCGTCCACGGCCTCTCTCTGCATCGCCGGAACGGCGCTCTTCGGGTTTGCGACGGGCGTTTACGACTCGAACATCTATGCGTCGCTCTTCGAGGTCGTCAAGCCCCGCTACCGCGCGGCGGCGGTCGGGGTGTTCGGATGCGGCGGCAGCGTGATCGGCGCGTCAGGCCCCGCCGTCCTCGGATGGATGAACGCGCACTTCTCCATGAGCACGGGAATCGCCTCGCTTTCGGCATTCGCACTCGCCGGTGCGGTCGTGATCTGCGTTGCACGAATCTTCTTCTTTGAAAGGGACAAGGTGCAGAATGTTTAACCACGGAATACACGGCAGACACGGAATTGTCGCCTTGGCGTTTATCGCCGGGGTCGCGCTGTCGTTCTGCGTCAAGGCGGCGGAGCTTGTGCGCGGAGCCTATCCGATTCTCACGACGCCCTATCTCGCGGACGGCGCGGTGGACTATGATTCGCTTGTGAAGGAGGCGCACTGGGTTGACGCGGCGGGTGTTCAGGGAATCATCTGGCCGCAGTCCGACGATTCCATCGACCTTTTGACTGTCGAAGAGAAGAAGCGCGGAATGTCCGCACTTGCGAAGGCGTCGAAAGGATTCCGTGCCCGTCTCTGTCTCGGCGTTGAGGGACGCAGCACGGAGGAGATGCTGGAACTCGCGCGTTACGGCGAAGAGCTATCCGCAAAATACGAGACCCGCGCTCCACAACTCTCAACTTTCAACTCTCAACTCTCAACTCGGATAGTCTTCATCTCCCGCCCCGCCGACGACTGCCGGACGCAAGAAGATTTGGAACGCTACTACGAGGCGCTTGCCGCCGTTGCGAAGCGTCCCGTCATCATCCAGACCTACAACGGCGACAAATGCCCCGCGCCATCCGTTGAACTGCTTGTGAATCTGGCGACGCGGCATCCCGCGATATACGGCTGGGTCAAGGAGGAGGTGCGCGACGGATTCGAGGCGAACCGTCGCATGAAGGCCGAGCTTGCGGCGCGGCCTCCGCTCAAGACAATATTCAGCGCGTGGGGTGGATGGCAATGGCTCTACCAGTCGCGACGTCTCGGCTCGGAGGGCGTCATATCCGAACGCGCCGCGCTCGCGCCGATGCTTGCGGAAATCTGGCGGCTCATGGAATCGAAGGACGAAACGGGAAAACTCGATGCGGCGTATGCAAAATATCTTCTTGCAATCAACCTGATGCAGACGGTGCCCGGCGACCTTCGCGGATACCAGCTTGTCTTCTTCAAAGAGAAGGGGCTTTTCAAGACGACGGTCTCGCGCGTCTGCGCGGACAAGGCGAAAGATCCGTACAAGTGGAAACTCGAAGTCCTTGAAGTCGATGACGGCGTAAAGGCGGAAGTGATGAGGAGGTGCAGTGTTGAAGGACGTTGATTTTACCGGCAAGGTAGCTGTCGTGACCGGCGCGGCCTCGGGCATGGGGCTGATGACGGCGCAGGAGTTTGCGCGTCTCGGCGCGAAGGTCGTGATGTGCGATTGCGCCGAAGCACAGCTTCGACGCGAGGTTGAAAAGTTGAATGTTGAAAAGTTGAAAAGTATCGCCTGCGTGGGCGATGTGCGCGCGTTCGCACACGCAGAAGCCGCCGCGAAGATTGCCGCGTCGCTCGGCGGGTGCGACATTCTCGTGACGTGCGCGGGCGGCAACGAGGCCAGATGCTGCAAGTCGAACGTGCCCTTCTACGAACAGCCGATCGACGTCATCGACTGGGGGCTTGATGTGAATCTGAAAGGCGCGGTTTATTTTGCTCGCGCGCTGATGCCGCAGATGGTGGCGAAAAAGAGCGGTGTTATCTGCTGCCTCGGTTCCGTGACGGGTTTTGAGGGCGACGGCGTAGGGACGATGTACGGCACGGCGAAAAGCGGGCTGTTCAATTTCGTGAAAGGGCTTGCCCTCGCCGGTGGTCCTCACAACGTCCGCGCCGTCTGCGTGACGCCAGGTCCGGTCCTTACCCGTGCCGCGATGAGCGGGATGCCCACGGCGCTCGGACGCGCCGCCGAGACGCACGAACTCGTCGACGTCATTCTCTTCATGTGCAGCGACAACGCCTCGTTCATAACCGGCTCCAACCACGTCGTGGACGGCGGCCGCCTCTGCATGTACAGGCCGTTCGTCGCGCCGAAGGAGGTGGCGAAATGAAAGTGTCTGTTGTTTTTGCCGCGCTTGTCGCGTGCTGCGGGCTGGAGTTAGCCGCCGCCGATATCGACCGTTCGCTGATGAGCGACGCCTACTGGAAGATATGGAACGACGCGGAGCAGGCGCGGATCGACGCCGATATCGAGAAGAACCGCAAGGCGGACGGAACGTTCGAGGTCGATGCGCCCGATGGGGCCGCGGTGCGCGTGGAGCAGCTGACGCACGACTTCCGCTTCGGCGCGCACATCTTCAACTTCAACCAGCTTGGCTCGAAGGCGTGCAACGACGCTTACAAGGCGAGCTACGGCGCGGGCGGCCTCTTCAACCAGGCGACGGTGTCGTTCTACTGGATCGACCACGAGCCGACGCCGGGCGCGTTCCGCTTCGGCGGCGACTACTCCGACACCGAACGCTACTGGAACTCGCTTACACGCGAAGAGGCCATGCGCGAGCGCTACTGGCGGCGTCCCGCGCCGGGCCCGGTGATCGACTTTCTCAAGGCGAAGGATGTTGCCCTACACGGGCACATCCTCATATGGGGCAACGCCAAGCCGTATTGGATATACGACTGGTATTGTCCGGAAAGCGAGAAGCGCGTCATCGACGGCCTCGGCATACCGCGCCATTCGGCGCACTTCGGCTGGGAGCCGAGCGGACAGAACTGGCACATGGGCTACATGGGCAAGTGGGCGAAGGCGTGGTGCGGCGCGTACAAGAGCCTCGACGAAAAGACGCTCGCCGCTCGCCTCCCCGTTTTCACTGCCAACATGCGCCGCCTCTTCCGCAAGCGCGTATTCGACGTGGCGGGCGCTTTCGGCGGCGTCGCGGACAGCTGGGACGTGGTGAACGAGAGCGCGAAAGACTGGGTCCGCTACCGCAAGGCGCGCACGAACCTGCCCGTCTGGTTCAGCGTATATGGGCTTATGCCAGGCGACTATCCGCTGAACGCGCTTCTCGACGCGAAAGAGGCTTTCCCTGCATCGGCGCGGCTCGCCATCAACGACTACAAGATCGACGAAGCGTTCCTCGAGCAGACGAAGCAGCTGACGGAGGAAGGCGCGCGCATCGACATCGTCGGCTGCCAGATGCACATCTTCAACACCAACGACTGCATGCGGCTCGTGAAAGGCGCGGCGAACGTAAGCTGGGTCGGCACGCCGAAGACGATTCGCAACCACCTCGACATGATGGCGAAGACCGGCCGCCCGCTCCACGTCTCGGAGGTCACGATCGCCGCGCCGGGAGAGGACCAGAGGAGCCGCGAGATGCAGGCGATCCTTGTTCGCAATATCTACCGCGCATGGTTCTCGCACCCCGCCATCATGGGCATCACATGGTGGAACACCGTCGATGGCGCAGGCGTCGCCGGCGAGCCGCTCGTCTCGGGGCTTTTCACGCGCGACATGGAGAAGAAGCCGGCCTACCGCGCCCTCGACCAACTCATCAACCACGAATGGAAGACGACGCTCGACGTCAAGGCGACGGGCGGCAAGGTGGCTTTCCGCGGTTTCAGAGGCCGCTACCGCCTGACATGGAAGGGCGCGGACGGCAAGCCGCGCGCGAAACTCGTTGAACTACACTGATTTGACCAACTCGAATTACAGGAGGCAAGCAAATGAAAAAACTGCTCACAGCAATAGGCGCGGCGCTCGGTTTCGCCGCCACACTCAACGCGACAGAGATCAATCTCCGCGATTGGCTGACCGCAAAAGGCGAGACAGTAGCCGGTTGCGTCTCGGACGCAGAAGGGGCCAAAGAAGCGGGTGCGGGGGATTTCGGCTGCGAGAAGCTGTTCGACGGCGCTGGCACGAAATCCTTTGATAACAATAATCGCTGGCTCGCAGGCAAGTCGAGTCTTGCGCGCGTACATGTGACGATCACGATTCCTAAATCGGCGATATCCACCGCGAAGAAAGAACTCGTGCTGAAGAGGTTTCGCCTGTATCGTAGCAGTGTTGCCGAACGTGCGCCGCAGACATGGATCGTGTCCGGGTCGAACGATGGCGTCGGCTGGACGGTGCTTCACAATCAGAGCACGGCTGCGTCATGGACGGGCCTCAGCAACGAGGTCGTGCTGGCGGAAAACACCGAACCGTTCCGCTATATCAAGTTCGAGCCGAAGACTTCCAACTATGCCTACGATTGGAAAGTAGGACTTCAGGAAATAGAGTATTTCGTGGAGGAAGTGCCGCAGAAGCCCGGTGTCAACCTCCGCGAATGGCTGACGGGAAAAGGCGAGACGGTTGCCAATTGCGTTTCGGGCGAAGGCCATTATTCAAGCTACGGCCCGACAATCCTCTTTGACGGCACGAACAGCGTTTCGAACACGACAGACGCCAAGAACAACCGCTGGCTCGCGAAGAAAAATGCCGGCGACACGGCGTATGCGACGATTTCCGCGCCGGACGAGTTGTTCGCCAGCGATGCCGACGGCCTTGTCCTGCGGCGCTACCGCATCTATCGCAATTCCGATTTGAGTGACGCCCACTATCTCAGGCGCGCTCCGGCGACATGGAGGGTCTTAGGGTACGACAGCAAAAAGGACACGTGGGAAGTTATCGACGACCGCTCTTCAGTCGCGGCCGATTGGCTTGAACCCGGCATCGGCAAGAAGGCGTATGTCGAGTTTGAAGTTCCGGCGGCGGGGCGCACGCCGTATCGCAAGTTCATGTTCGAGCCACTGGAATCCGGCATAGAATTCCACGAAACAACAACATCTTTGGAGTGGCGGATAGGCGCGATGGAAATTGAGTATTTCGTCGAGGAAGCCCAAACCGCCGCCAATCTGCGGACGTATCTGGAAGACAAGGGTGTGACTGTCACGAATTGTGTTTCAGGTACGGGCTATAACGACAGCTACAAGCCTGAAAAACTTTTCGACGGCAAAGGCATGAACAATGACGAGGTCGCCGCTGAAAGGTGGCTTGCCGGAGAGAACGATATCACTACGGTCAGCGCGACGATCGAGATACCTTCCAGCGCGCTGCCGGTCGGCAAAAAGGGCCTCGCGGTGAAGAAAATCCGTTTGTGGCGCTGCATCGACATCTATTACAACAATGACGGCCTTTACCGTGCGCCCCAAACGTGGGTCTTCTACGGCTCCAACACCGGGAATGACGGCGATTGGACGGAAATCCAGCGGCAGAGCGAACCTGTCGCGTGGAATAATGACATGCTGTCGTTTGATGTGGCATTGCCGGATAACGACACGCCGTTCCGCTTCCTCAAGTTCCTGCCGTTGTCGTCGAAATATACCGCCGGAACATACAAGGTCGGATTGCGGGAGCTTGAATATTTCGTGGCGGAGGTCGAGCCCGACACAGTCATCGTATGCGGCTCGCTCGGCGACGATGTGGGGGACTCGTCGCATGGCTACGGGCGCGTCAATGGCGTGAGCGCCGACGACACGCTGACAATCACGGCGAAAACGCCGTCCTATGCGAACGGCGTGAAGTACGAGGCGACCGGCTACACGCTTGAAACTTCCACCGACGGCGGCATCACGTGGGGCGCGGCGACGAGCCACAGCGGCACCTCCGCGACAATTGCCTACAACGGAACGCCAACACGCCTCACATGGCAGTGGTCGCCCGTCGCCTACAAACTCGACGCACACGCTGACGAAGGCAACGAGACGGTGACCGTCTCGCCCGCCTCCGCCGACGGCTGTTACGCGGCGGGGACGGTTCTCACAGTCACGGCGGCGGGTGCGACTTCTCCGACGGTCACGACGTTCAAGGAATGGGACGTGCAGCCGGAGGGCGCCGTGGCGGACGGCGCGACGATCAGCTTCACCATGCCCGCCACGCCGACCGAGGTGAACGCCGCTTTCACGCGCCC
>CAMZET010000065.1 GCA_947305825.1 uncultured Verrucomicrobiota bacterium | reverse complement strand
AAGGGCGCCGTGCCAGACGCGAGCGCGAGGAGCGCGAGCGGGCGGAACTCGCGGCGCGCATTGAGGCCGAAAACAAGCGCAAGGCCGAGGAGGAGGCCGCGAGGCGCGAGGCAGACCAGGCCGCGCGCGAGGCGGAGCGCGCCGAGCAGCGCGAACAGCTCATGGCCATCAGGGACGAATTGCGCCAGGCGCGCGAAGAAAGCAAGAAGCGCCGCGCCAGCGAGAGCGACGGCGAGAGCGACGGCGGCGACGGCGAGAGCGAGAGCGACGACACGAACGAAGAGGAGAGCCAGGAAGATGAAGAATAAAACCACTCTCGACGGCTTCCGCCGGGACTTGCTCGCCACCGGCTCCTATTCGACACCGGACGAGCGCCGCGCCCCGAAACGTGCACCGAAAAGCGCGTTGACGACCGTCCGCTTTTCCATCGGCCTCTCCAGCGTTTTCCCGCGCTGCGCCATAGACGAAGCCATAGGCCGCCTCAGCTCCGACATATGGGCCCACTACTGCTTTTCGACGGTTCAAATCGCGGAAGCGCTCGGCATGAACGTGTTCACCGACGGCTGGAAGGCGCGCGAGGCGCACAAGGGGCCTGTAGTCTACCTTTGCAACCACATGTCCACCGTCGAGACGATTCTCCTCCCGCCGATACTCTTGACCTACGGGCCGTTCAATACGGTTGTGAAGGCGTCGCTTGCGCATCTCCCGTTCCTCGAGAATGCCGCCAAGCACATGGGACTCGTGCCAGTTGGCCGCAAGTCGCCGCGCGAGGATTTGATGAATATCTTGCGCGTCGGCGAAGAGCGCCTCGCCAACGGCGAATCGTTCCTTATTTTTCCGCAGGGCAGCCGAGAACCCGTGTTCTCCAGGCGCGTGTATTCGTCGATTGGCGCGAAACTCGCCTACAAGGCAGGCGTCCCGATTTGTCCGATTGCCGTCGATACGCGCTGCCAGCCCACGCGCACGACAGGCATCTTCAAGAAGGTCTTCAAGGATTTCGGAACGGTGGATACCTCCTTCGACATCCGTTGCAGCGCCATGCCGCTCATCCCCTGCACTAACGCAAAGGAGATGCACGCGCTCTCGTTCGAAGCCATCGCCGGACGCTTGAAGGAATGGAACCTTCCCGTTGAAGACGTGAAATAGCCGGGGCGCTCTGCGGGAGGAACATGGCAGGAGAGACGCTAGAGACGATTGCGGCGAAGCTGGACTCGCTCGCGCTTTGGAAAGAGGTGGCGCCATACAACTGGGTCATCAAGCCGCGAGGCGTCGCTTTCCCGTATTTTTGCACAGTCATGGGCGATTTGCATCCCGCGGTCCAGCGGCACCTTATGCTGATTGAAGGATGGCAGACGTTCCACGATTTCGTGCGCACACGCTACGACGCCAACTTCGGGTTCTACACGTCGCCGGCTGAAATGCCGCATTTCGAGGCAATCTACTTGAAGAAAGACAAAGAAGCGACGCAATTTTTCCGCTACGACCCCGGATACGTTCCGCGAAATCTCAACGAGGCCGAGCGCACTCTTGTCGCGAAGATGCTCTGGGAGATATATGGCGTCATGATGCGCATAGAGGGCGACAGGATGCTGACGATGAAGTATGCCACGTCGCAGGCGATGTTTGCGCGTGTAGAAGCGGCGGACGGCACATGGCGCGACGAGGCGTTGCCGATACCGCAAGCACGGCCACACGTCGAGCGCGTGACTATTCCGAAGGCAATCTTGGGCAAGGTGAAAGATTTGCCGATGGATACGGGCTGGAAAATCGTAGTGGATTTCCGCGCCGAACGCGCAGAGATGACGAAGGAGGCTCGTCCGCGCTATCCGTACGATTTGAAGGCGGAGGACTGCGAGACGCACGCGCCAGTGATTCACATGCGGACTTGCGTGAACCCAGAGACTGGGTTGCGCGGGCTCTGGGAGGGGATGCCGGAGCGCTTTCTCACCGGGCTGCTCCATGCCGGGCGCGTTCCGGGAGAAGTCGTGATGCCGTCGCAGAGAGTGTTCAGGATGCTTCAGCCGCTAGGCACCGAAATCCCGTTCCGGCTGACGATAGATGAAGGGGTTAGCGTGAAATGAGTTGGATGCGCTGCGGAGCGGCGGGGAAAGATTGACGGGCGAAAGATGAACAAGATAACGGCAATCATAATAGCGGTGGCGTCGGCGCTTGCGGCAGGGATGGCAAGCGCATCGGAAGTGGCGGTCGTGGCGGCGGAACCTGGCTACTACACGTCGTTGGCGAATCATGTGTCGCGCTGGCTGCGCTTGCAGGGAATAGCGGCGGAGACGGCGTCGAAGGCAGCGCTTGCGGTGGAACTCGAGGATGCCAAGATAGCGTTTCTCGTCGGTTTCGATTCTCCTGGTGCGGACGAGATGAAAGTTCTGCGCAAGTATCGCGGTCGCGGCGGCAAACTGGTGGTGTTCTATTCTTCATCGCCCGCGCTGGCGTCATTGATGGACGTGCGCGTTCTCGGATACGCCAAAGCCGACCGTCCCGGAAAGTGGAGCCGGATGGATTTTTCGGCGAAGTATCCAAGCGGTCTTCCGCCGAGGATATTGCAGACGTCGACGGTGCTGCAGCGCGCCGAGCCAATCAAAGGGCGGGGGCGCGTCATAGCGACATGGGCGGACCGTCAAGGGCGGCCGACGGGAGATGCCGCATGGCTCGCCACGGCGGGAGGCTATTGGATGACGCATGTGCTTCTGGCGGACGGCGACGAGGCGCTGAAAGCGCGGCTTCTCGCGGCGTTCGTCGGTTCGGTCGCGCCGCATCTCTGGAATGCCGGCGAGGCGGCGAAGAAGGCGGCGGCGGCATCCGCCGCGCTGCGCGAACTCGCTCTGGCGCAGTCGCCGCGCAAGGGCGAGATACATGCGGTCTGGGACCACAGCGGCTGCGGACTGTATCCCGGCGACTGGCCGCGCACGATGCGGCTTTTGCGCGAGTCGCATGTCACTGACCTCTTCGTCAACGTGGCCGGCGCCGCCTTCGCTCACTATCCGTCGGACGTTCTTCCGCGTTCGCGCATCTATGCCGAAGAGGGAGACCAGCTAAAAGCGTGCCTGGCCGCCGCGCGCGACGCCGGCATTCGCGTCCACGCCTGGATGCTGTGCTTTACGGCGACCAGGGCCACGCCGGACCGCATCGAGGCCTTGCGCCGAAAGGGATGGCTGCTCACCGCGCGCGACGGCTCCAAGACGGAATATCTCGACCCGTCCAATCCGCAAGTCTGCGACTACATTCTCTCCGCCATCGGCGAAATAACCTCAAAATACGCGGTCAACGGCATACATCTCGATTTCGTGCGCTGGTACGAACGGGCGGCAAAGCGTCCGGATGCGGCGGCGGACATCACGCGCTTCGTCGCTCGCGCCAGGGAGCGCGTGCGCCGTCCGGTATGGCTGACGGCGGCGGTCCTCGGCAAATATCCCGCGTGCGTTGCTTCCGTCGGGCAGGACTGGGAGTCGTGGCTCGATGCGGGCATAGTCGACTACGCCGTGCCGATGGATTATACGGAAGACATGGCGAAATTCGAGACGTTCGTGCTGCAGCATTCGTCGAGCCGTTCGCGAGCGCGTCGCACAATTGCGGGGATTGGCGTGACGGCGAACGAGTCGAGGCTCGATGCAGCGAAGGTGATAGCGCAGTTGCGCATGGCCAGGCGCTACGGGCTCGCCGGCGCGGCCCTGTTCGATTTGGATACTACCCTGGAAAAGCAAATCCTGCCGTATTTGCGCCTCGGCATCTGGTAGCATGGCGGCGGCGCAAGGCGAAAAAACAAACACATCCGCATAAAGGAGCGAAACATGGCAGCAAAGACCGATGCAATCCCAATCGTGCCAAGGCAGGCGACGGGCATTTTCGCGATGCTGGTCGCCTGTTTCGCGCTCTGGGGCGTCCTAAACAACATGACGGACAATCTGGTGCCGGCGTTCCAGAAGATATTCACGATGGACCAGAGCCGCGCGGGACTGGTCCAGGTCGCTTTCTATGGCGCGTATGCGGTTCTGGCCATATTTGCCTCCATATTGGTTGAAGAATATTCGTACCGCAAAGGGGTTCTGGCCGGGCTTGGCATATACATAATCGGTGCGCTGATGTATATTCCGGCCTGCGTGATGCAAAGTTTCGACCTGTATTTCATTGCGATATTCGTTGTCGCGAGCGGCTGTTCGCTGCTGGAGACGAGTTGCAACCCATACGTTCTGTCGCTGGGGGACGGGGCGACGGCGGTGCGGAGGCTGAACTTTGCGCAGATGTTCAATCCGGTCGGTTCGGTGCTGGGCATACTTCTCGCGAAGGAACTGATACTCGCCAATCTGGACCCGAGCACGGCGGAAGCGCGTTCGGCGATGGCGCCGGAGGCGCTGCGGGCGATAGTCGACCGCGAATTGTTCTGGGTGTGCGTGCCGTATGTCGGGCTGTGCGCGATAGCGGCGGCAATCTGGATTTTCTTCCTGCTGCGGCGCAGTCCTGAAGCGGAGGGGTGTGGCACGACCGGCAACGCCGTCGCACGGCTGCGTCGCATCCTAGCCGCAGCTTTCTTCTCGCTCGCCCCGCTTGCCGTCTTGTATTTCGTGTTTCCGCAGATGGACAAGGTGCTTTGGATTGTCTGCGGCATGCTAGGCCCTGTCGCATACATCGTCGCTACGAGGCAGTATCGTTCGATGCTGGCGACGCTCTTGAAGACGCCGCGCTACTGCTGGGGCGTAGTTGCGCAATTCTTTTACGTCGGCGTGCAAATTGCCGCCTGGACGTGGATGAACGCCTACATACAGAAGGAACTTGGAGTGGACAAGGCGACGGCTGCCGGCTACTATCTTGTGGCGATAGTCCTGTTCGTCGCGTGCCGCTGGATGGCTACCGGTTTGATGAAGAGGTTCGAGCCTGCGTCGATGATGTCCGTCTTTGCCGCCGGCGCGATTCTGTCGTGCGCGGGCGTGGTCTACCTGCCGTCCAAAGTGTTGTTTACAGCAGGGACGATGCCGTTTTCCGCGAACGTGCTGTGCCTGGTTGCGATGTCCGGATTCATGTCGCTCATGTTTCCGACGATATACGGGATAGCGCTTGGCGGGCTTGACGAGCGCGCGGTGAAGCTTGGAGCGGCGGGGCTGATTATGGCGATTCTGGGCGGGGCGATTGTGACGCCGTGGATGGCCGGGATAATCGGCAGCGAAAGCGGGGCGTTTCTGTCTCTTGTGCCTGGAGCGGACGCGACATGGGACGCGAATTTGCGGCTTTCCAGCGCTAGCGTGCGCGCATCGTTTGCGGTGCCGGCCATCTGCTTTGCGGTGGTGCTGGCGTATTCGCTGGCGAACCGTCGCGGCGCGGAAAAGGCGACGGCGAGCGTCTGTCCGAAGGAAGGGGAATAGCCGATGCACAGGATTCTGGTCGGAAGCGAAGCCCTGGCGGCGGAAGCGAATCCGGCGCTTTCCGTCGAAGCTGAGCGCCACCTGAAGGTAGTGCGCCCTAAAGACTGCGAGGAGGTGGAACTTTTCGACGGGCGCGGAAACGTCCGGTCATTTCGCTATTCGGCTGCCGCGAAAACCCTCGTCGCCGCCGGCGAGATGCGCACCAGCCAGCGGCCGCCGGTCTCCGTCACGCTTTTCGCCTGCGTCACAAAGGGGCAGCGGTGGGACTGGACGTTGCAGAAAGCGACGGAACTCGGCGCTGCGCGAATCGTGCCCGTGCTGTCGGAACGCACAATAGTGCGCGTGGCGACAGGCGAGCGCGAGGAGAAGCGGGTGCGCTGGATGAAGATTGTCGAAGAGGCGGCGAGGCAGTCGAGCGCAGTATGGCTGCCGGAGCTTGAGGCTCCGACGACGTTCGCCGCAGCCGTCGGTCTCGCTCGCCGCACTTGCTGTTTCGTCGGCGCCTTGATGTCCCCGCCTCCGCCCATGCTTCTCGACGCCGCCACGGCGGCGGCGCAATCTTCCCTGATTCCGGATGGTGGCGTCTCGGTATTCATAGGCCCGGAAGGGGACTTTACGCCGCAGGAACTCGCCTCGCTGCTTGAATTCGCGACGCCGGTCTCCTTCGGGCCTCTCGTCTTGCGGGCGGAAACCGCCGCCATATACGGTCTGGCCGTGCTTTCGGCCGCTTTTGCCGGGCTTACGCCGCCCTCGCCGCATTAAATCGCCACGTCCACAGGAACGGTCAGCCCCGGAAGAGCTTTGTCTACGTCTTGCGGCGACATGATAGCGAAAAGGCCGCGGTGTCCGGCGTTGATGTAGATTTTGTCGAGGTCGTATATCGTTTTCTGCACGTAGACGGTCATGCGTTTTCGCGTTCCGAACGGTGAAGTTCCGCCGACATGGTAGCCGGAATGGCGGTCGGCGGTGTCTGGTTCGCAGGTGGCGACGGTTTTGCAGCCGCGCACCCGCGCCAGGTTTTTCGTGGAGATTTCGCGGTCGCCGTGCATCAGGCAGACGAACGGCTTTTTCGTCTCGTCTTCGAGGATTATGGTCTTGACGACGGCGTGGTGGTCGACGCCGAGTTCGGCGGCGGCCTGGGCAGTGCCGCCGCGCGGCACGTATTTGTACGAATGCAGCTCGAACGGCACCTTCGCCGCCACGAGCGCCCTCCGCGCCATTGTCATCGGATAGTCTTCGGTCATTGCAGCCATCCCTTTTGTTTCCTTATGCCGGAAGCCGCCATGTCGACGGCGCACCTGATTTCAGCGGCCCTCGCGGCAAGGTCGGCAGCGTTCGCCGCGCCGGCGAGATGCGAATACACGCTCTTGTCCCAGCCTTCAGCGCGCACTGCCGTCCGCGCCGCGTGCATTCGCTCTCTGACTCCTCCGTGCTTCTTGAAATCTTCTTCCTGCGTTGCAATCATCCTGTCCAGCATGAAGCGCGTCTGGCAGCACATGGTCAGCATCAGATTGGCGAGTGTGTCGCCGGGACGAGTCTCGAAGAACTTCTGCCAATCTTGCCAGTCGGGATGGGCTTTCGCATAATTTCTGGCGGCGGTCCGGCGCTCGTCGTCGGCAGGCCATTCGGAAAAGCCGTGCGATTTGAGCCAGTCGTGATAGTCCTCGACAAGTTCGTCGAGAGAAGCGCGAGCGACGTTGGTGAGCTTGATTTCCGTCTCCTTTGAGGTGCCGGATGCGGCGCTTCCCTCGGCTATGTTCTGCTTGCAGCTGCGAGCAGCCTGCGTCATCTGGTCTACGGTACGGTCGCCGTGCGAAGGCAGAAACCGTCGGCAAAACACCACTGTTCCCTGGTAAATGGCATCGCTCTTGCGGTAGACTATAAGTTTGCGGTAGCCGCCGTGCGGCAAGACAATCTTCGGGATTTCAGCCATAGCGCTCCTTTGGCGATTGACGGGACAAACGAGACGAACGCGACAAACGAGAC
>CAMZET010000064.1 GCA_947305825.1 uncultured Verrucomicrobiota bacterium | reverse complement strand
TCGCCATCGTGTTCCTGTTCCTCGCGTTCCTGGAGGACTGCGGCTACATGGCGCGCGTGGCGTTCATCATGGACCGCATCTTCCGCGGCTTCGGTCTTTCCGGCAAGTCGTTCATACCGATGCTGGTGGGCAAGGGGTGCGGCGTTCCGGCGGTGATGGCGGCTCGCACAATCGAGAACAAGCGCGACCAGAGGATGACGATAATCCTGTCGACGTTCATGCCGTGCGGCGCGAAGACGGTCATAATCGTCATGTTCACGGCGATATTCTTCCGCGAGTGGTGGTCGGTCGCCGCGCTCATGGATATTATGGGCATAGCGATTATCGTGCTGGGCGGCATCGCGCTGAAGAAGACGAAGGCGTTCGCTGGCGAGGCGGCCCCGTTCGTCATGGAACTGCCGGCCTACCACCTGCCGACGTTCAAGGGCATCGTCATCCACACCTGGGACCGCGTCAAGGCATACGCCATCAAGGCCGGCGTTATTATCTTCCCGGCGTGCGTCGTCCTGACGCTGATGATGACGTTCAGCTGGAGCTTCAAGGTGGTGGAGAACCTGGACGAATCGATTCTGGCGTCGATTGGCGGAGCGGTCTCGTGGCTGTTCGCGCCGCTCGGGTTCGGCACGTGGCAGGGCGCGGCCGCCTCCATTTCGGCGGAAATCGCCAAGGAGCAGGCTACGGCGACGCTGGCGATGGTCGCCGGCGGCGACGGCTCGGGCGCCGCGAACATCCTCGCGCTCTTCAAGGGAATGGCCGGCGCCGACTACAAGGCCGCTGCGCTCGCGTTCCTCATCTTCAACCTCTTCATTCCGCCGTGCATGGTCGCTATCGCCGTCACGTTCCGCGAAATGGGGTCGAAGGCGTGGGGGTGGTTCGCCGTCGCGTTCCAGCTATTCGTCGGCTACCTGCTGGCGCTCAACGCCTTCCAGCTCGGCCGCCTCTTCGTCTCCGGCGCGTTCGGCGTCTGGACTGCCGTGGCAATCGCATTCGACCTGTTCGTGCTCTGGGCGATATTCCGCCCGCGCCCGAAACCAAAGGCGTAAGGCAAAGGAGCGGCGAAAATGGCAAACGCCATAGCAGTGGTAGCCATAGTCCTGGCGGCGGTCTTCGCCGCCAGAAAGCAATTCCGCAAGGGACAGTGGACCAAGAGCTGCGTAGGCTGCGCCGGCCATTGCGGCTGCGGCGCCGGCGGCGGGCACTGCGGCGGAGGCTGCGACGGCGGCTGCGGGCATTGCGGCGGCTCGCACGGCAAGGCCGGCGGCAACTCGCAAGCGCAAGGATAGTCCATCGCGCCAGGTGTGGAGCTACAGCCGCTGCGACAGCATCCCGCGTGTGAACCGGGGCCGTCGCGGCGGCGTTTATATTGTCGAAGCGCGGTGTCTGCGGCGCGTGTCGCGCCGCCGCCCGCGCCGGCGAAAAGGCGGACCAAATGAACAGAAACGGCTTTACACTGATTGAACTCATCATCGTGATTGCGATACTCGGCTTCGTGACGGTCGTAGGCATCCACAGCTACGGGAACGTGCGCGAAGTGCAGGCGAAGAAGGTGAATCTCGCGAACATAAAGCGGGTATACAGTGCTCTTTCGACATACGAGATGCTGAACCGCGAGCAGGGCGCGAGCGGATATTTCGGCGGCTTCGACTCGCTTATAGACGCGGCGTCGAGCGGGTCGTGGCGCGGCGGCGAGGGGACGTTCGACTTGGGCACGCGCACGGAGACGACAGCGCGAGGCTCGACGAGCGCGACGTTCGACGCAAGGCAGGTGCATTCCGGCCTGGGAATATACGACGGCTCCTGGAAGGTGCTCGGCGCCCTGTACAATGCGGCCGGCCAGGGCAGCGGAAACACCGCGTCCATCTCCGACGCCCAGGAGCAGAACCGCGGCATGCGCGGCACGGGACTCTGGAAATCGCTCGGCATATACTACCTCACCGCAAGCGACGTGGAACTGCTCAGGAACGCCGGCATCGACTACTACTATCTCCACAACCCGTCTACGCAGCAGGCGTACGGCGCCACGCGCAACGGCTACTGCTCGGTCGAGATGGAGAACGGCGTGGCGTATTCGAGCGCGGCGGACGGCCACTTGAAGATAATGGGCGGCGGCCCCGGCTTCCGCCCGGACATGAGCGCTTTCTACCCGACCATCCTGACGAACGGCACGCCCGTCGCCGTCCTGAACCCGACCTCTTCCGCATACGACGATTTCGGATATCCGCTCGCCGTCACCAACTCTGCGCCGACTGCTTCGGAGGCGGAAGCCGCCCTCGCATCCGTGAAACTGCTCTGCTTCGGCGTCGGCAAGAACGCCGAATGCGTCCGCAGCCAGATTGGGCTCGGCGAGGCGCCGCACAACCCGGCCTTCGACAAGAAGAACTACAGGAATTACATCGCTGTCTTCGCCCTGAAGGCGGGCGGGCAAGGCGTCGCCTCGACGTGCCGTCTCGCCGGCGTGCTGGACTGCGCCGGCAACACCTACCGCGCCGCCGAATACGATACCGGCTGGTCCACCACACTCGGAAACTGATGCAAGGCGGCTCATGAAAGCGATATTGGCGCAAGAGGTAGTCCATTCGTACGGGAAGGGAGATGCCAGGGCCGAAGTGCTCAAAGGCTTCTCGCTGTCGGTGGAAGAGGGCGAGTTCGTGGCGCTGATGGGTCCGTCCGGGAGCGGAAAGTCCACGTTCCTGCATTTGGCGGCCGGGCTTATAGTGCCGGACGGCGGAAAAATCGAGGTAGGCGGGGAAGAGGTGACGGCGATGGGCGACACGGCGGCGACGCGCTTCCGCCGCCGCCGCCTGGGCGTCGTATTCCAGGACTTCAACCTGATTGACACGCTCAGCGCGAAAGAGAACATCGTGCTGCCGGCGAGGCTGGACGGCAAGCGTCCGGACGGTGCGCGCGTCGAAGAGCTCGCCGGCCGCCTCGGCCTTCAAGGCAAGCTTGCGCGGCGTCCGCCGAATCTCTCCGGAGGCGAACGCCAGCGCGTGGCCATCGCCCGCGCCCTTTTCCTCCGTCCGGCGGCAATCCTGGCCGACGAGCCGACCGGCAACCTCGACGCCGCGTCCGCCAAGGAATTCTGTGCGCTTCTGCGGGAGATCAACGCCGCAGAACACAGCGCGATTCTGCTCGTCACGCACGACCCTGTCGTCGCGGCGGCAGCCGGGAGGGTTTGCTTCATCAAAGGCGGGCGGATCGCTGCCGACTTCGCGTCCGGGCACGACGCGGCGGCTATTTCCGCGCGCTATCTGGAGACGTACAAGTGACGCTGCGGCTTGTGTTGGCAGGGATGGCTCGGGGCAAGGCGCGGTTTCTTTGCGCACTCGCGGGGATAGCGGCGGCAACGGGCGCAGTCGTGTTCACGACATCGCTCGGCGCGACGAACGCGGCGCAGGCGCCGCTCATCGCGGCGCGGGCCGCCGCCCCGTGGTCTGCCTGGACGGTCGATGATGCCAAAGCGCGGGACGCGTCGCCGGGTGCCGACCTGACGCTGGAGACAGTGGCGCTGACGGTGGACTACCGTCCCGGAGGCCGGGTTCTGCAGGGGCCTCCGATGCGCGCGCTCCTGGCGCCGGCTCCGAGCGAAAACCCGTACGCCGCGCTCGCGCTCGCCGAGGGGCACTGGCCGGACGACAACTCCGATGCGCCGGAGGTCGTCTGTGTGCGGCAGGCGTTCAGGCGCTTCCGCGACGCGCCGCCACCGCTTGGAGACACGCTCAAATTCGTCGGCAGAAACGGCACCATGACAGCCGAAATCGTCGGCTTCCTCGATGGCGAACTCCCCCTGCCGCCGCAGTTCCCGACCGCGCTCGCGAACGACGCCGCGTTCCGCGCCGTCGCCTCAGAAAAACACGGCTCGCTTTCGCTCTACGCGACTTTGCCGCCAGCATCCGGCAAACGCGCCCTTCTCACGCCGTCTTCGCCGGAAGTTTGCAGCCGCTTTCGCGGCGACGAACAGCGACGCATGGACTACGCCCGCCCGCTAATGCTGATAGCCGCCGTCCTGACCGCCCTTTCGCTTCTCGCCAATTCCCTTCTGCTTTCGGTGGAGGCGAACCGCTACACGCTTTCGCGCTTGCGCATGGCCGGCCTGACGCGAGGCGGCGTCGTGCGCTTCGTGATGGCGGAGGCGTTCGCGAGCGGTGCGGCGGGATGGCTCGCCGGCGCGGCGGCAGGCATCGGCGGTCTCGCGCTTTTCGTCGCGCTTTCGCCGGCTTCGTTCCCGGCGGGCGCGGTCGCGGACTGGCGTTCGCTGGCCGCGACGCTGGCCGCGCTTCCGCTTGTGATTGCCCCGGCGGCGCTTTTCGCGCTCCATCCGGCCCTGGCAGTGCGCGCAATCGACGCGCAGTCTCAAAAGCCGCGCAAGACACGCCGCGGCATGGCCGTCACCTTCGCGCTCGGCTTCGCCGCTTTCGTCGCCGTCGAAGTCTGGGGCTCCTCGCTCATGCGCGCGTTCGTGCCGTCTCCCGAATGGCCGGACGCAATCGTCTCGCTGCTGCCGGCGGGCGTCAGCGCTTTCGAGGTCGAAAAGCTGCGGGATATTGAGGGGGTAAAGCGGATAAGCGAACTGCTGCCGCTGCAAGTCAGGCTCGAAGACGGCGGAGACGCGAAGAGCAACGCGCTGTTCCTGGCGGCGGAATGGCTGCCGCACTTCCGCTTCGTGGAGGGTACGCGCGAAGAGGCCGCAGCCGCGCTCAAGGACGGCGGAGTCGTGATAACGGAAATGATGTCCCGTGCGCTGTCGCTGCATCGCGGCGACACGCTTCTCGGCCTCCCCGTCGCCGGCGTAGTCGATTTGAACTGGCACATGGTGACTAGCCGCGGACTCGTGCGCGGGCTAAACAGAATGCCGAACACTACGCTCGGGCCGGTATTCGCGTCGTTCGACACCGTGGAGTCGCTCGACAGGCGTCCCGCCCCGATGGTGCGAATGACGCATCTGTGGGTGGAATACGAGCCGGAATTCCTTTCGCGCCACGGAGCCTTCGGCGCCGGACGAATCGTGGAGGCGGAAATCGCCCGCCGTCTTGGCAACCCGCCAGAAGCTGCGGTCCGCCTCCATGCACGCGACGAGATAGCGGACGGCACGCTCGCGCACGGGAACGACGTGATAGGCGCCGCCGCTCGCGTCCCCTTCGCCTTCCTGTTCATCCTGTCCATCGGCTTTGTCGCGATGCTTGTCGCCGAGGCGGACGCGCGGCGGCGGGAGCTGAAGATGCTGCGCACGATAGGGGCCACACGGCTGCAGCTAGCCGCGCTGCTCACGCGCTCGGCAGTGGCGACCGCGCTTCTCGGCATGGCGGCTGGGCTGCCGCTCGGTGCTGCCGCAGGATATTTCGCGACGTTCAAGACGGCCTCGATATGGCCCGGTCTGCCGCATTATTTCGTCGTGCCGTGGCGCCTCGTGGCCGAAGGAGCGTGCGGCGCCGTCGCTTTCGCGCTCGCCTTCGCAATCCCTGCCGCGCTCGCGCTTACGCGCACCGGACGCCGCCGCTAGCCGCGCAACGCCGCAATCAAATACGCCAACGCCATCGCAAGAGCCGCGACGCCCACTGCCGCCGCGATTTTCTTCATCAGCTTCTTGCGCTTGAGCTCCGCTATGAAGTTCTGTATCTCCACGTCGGTAGTGTCGAACGACAACGTGCTCTTGCGATTGCTCGGAAGGCTGTCCAGCACTTCGCGGACGGAAATAATCGTCGGCGCGCTCTCTGCGGAGTCAGAATACTGCACGCTCGCTTTCGAGCGCTCGTCGAGCCTGTAGCCTAGGCGCGCGAACTCCGCGAGCAGTTCCGTGGGCCCGGCGATGCGGCGGTCGCGCTCCTTGACGCACATCCGGCGAATAAGCACGGCGAGCATCGGTTTGACGCCGGGCGCGAAGTCGCGTATGTCGGGAATAGGCTCGGGCGAAAGCGTCTTGGCCAGAATCTGCGGAGCGTTCGGCCCTTCGTACGGCGTTCGCCCGGCTATCATCTCGAAAAGGACGATGCCGAGGGAGTATATGTCTGCGCGAGCGTCCACGGTCGAGGCGTCCACGGCTTGCTCCGGCGCGACGTATGCCGGCGTTCCGAACACGCTCTCCAGGGTCGTATTGAGGGAATCCTTTATGTCGTCGGACTTCGCGATTCCGAGGTCTACGAGTTTCACCAGCCCGTCAGGCTGTATCATTATGTTCTCTGGCTTTATGTCGCGGTGCACCACCTTGAACTTCTGCGCGGCTTCCAGGGCGCTGGCGACCTGCATTATCACCTCGACCGCCCTGTCTGGGTCGAAATGCCCGGCGAACGCTATCGCCTGGCGCAAGTCGCCGCCGTTCACATAGTCCATCACGAGATAGTAGACACCCTTCTCTTCGTCGAAGCCGGCGTCGTATACCGCCACCAGGTTCGGGTGGCGGATTCGCGTCGCGATTTTCGCCTCGCGCAGGAAGCGCTTCACATAGTTTTCGTTCGCGTTTGCGACTTCGGGGTAGAGGATTTTCAGTGCGTAAAGGTTCTCGAGGACTTCGTGCTTGACGAGGTAGACGGCCCCCAGACCGCCGTTTCCGAGGCGCCTCACGATTTTGTAGCCGCGGAAACGTTCACCTTCGTTGAATACGTTCGGATGTTCCTTGGCGCTCATGACGCTTCCCCCACTTTGATTACAATGCAGGTATAGTTGTCGGCGGCTCCGGCGGCGAGCACGCCGGCGCCGATGCGGTCAGTCGTTTCGCGCGCGGTGGCGCTTGGCGAAGCTATGGCGAGCAGGGCACGGTCGGGAAGCATGTCGTATACGCCGTCCGAACAGATTATGTAAGTGTCACCGGGCTTGAGATCGATGCGTCGCCAGTCTGGCGTTATGGAGTCCTCGATGCCGACAGCGCGGGTGAGCATATGGGAAAGCGGGCCGGCTCGGCCTTGCAGTTCCTCGACAAGGCTGCTGCACGACGAGCGGCGGCTGAGTTCCCCGGCAATCGTGTGGTCGTGCGTGAGTCGCTCGATGCCGCCGTCGCGCACGCGATATACGCGGCTGTCGCCAACATGGGCGAGGACCGCCCCCTCCTGCCCGCTGGTATCCACGAACATGACGGCGAGAGTAGTGCCCATCTGGCGGTAGCCGGCGGCGGCGGCGAACTTGCGCACTTCGTGGTTCGCCTGGTGAATCGCCTCCGATGAGCGCCGCATCAAGTCGAGGAACGAACGCGCCCCCTCGGACGCCGACGCCAGGAACATGCACGCTATCTCGCTCGCTTTGGCGCCACCTTGCGCTCCGCCCATCCCGTCGGCGACGGCAAACACGCTCCTCCGCCTGTCGACGAAAAAGTTGTCCTGGTTGTCCCGCCGCACCAGTCCGCGTTCGCTTATGCACGCCACGTCCAGCTGCGGCCGCCA
>CAMZET010000063.1 GCA_947305825.1 uncultured Verrucomicrobiota bacterium | reverse complement strand
CCGACGGTCTTGAAGTTGCGCAGGTCTGAGACGTCGAACTCCGCGTCCGTGGTCCTGATGGGCATCTTCTTGGAGAAGACGTGCAGGAACTCGTCGCGGCGGAGGAAGTTCATGAGCATCGACGGACGGCCCGTCTCGGTCCAGGTCGGGCCGAAGGTCTTGGCGGGGTCGGCGAGGGTGTTCGATATCGATATGGGGTTGTAGAGCGCCGTAGCGTCTTCGCCCGTGAACCTGAAGCCGTTGTACCAGAGGCGCAGGCGGCGGCGGTATTCGGGCATGTCGAGTTTCATGAGGGAAGCCTGCGCCGCCATGTGCTCGCCGAAATACTCGTCGAGTTCGGCGTCCGTGTAGCCGAGCATCGCCGCGTATTTTCCGCTGAACGAAATATCGACCATGTTGGAGAGCGTGGAGAATATGGATATTTTCGTGAACTTGGAGACGCCCGTTACCATTGCGAAGCGGACGAGGCCGGTGCGGTCCTTGAGCTGGGCGTAGAACGTGGCGAGACGGTCGCGTATGGCGACGGCGAGGTCGGGGTCTTTGAGCGCCTTGGCGACGGGATCGTCGTATTCATCGATGAGGACGACGACGCCGGCGCCGCCGGAGCGCTCGGCTAGTTCGAACATAGCCTTCCTGAAATTGACCGATGGCGTATCTGAATGGTTGTATTCGACGCCGGACGCTTTCAGCGCGTCCGCGACAGAGGCTGCGAAATTCTTGTCGAACGCTTCGAGAGACTCCACGCCGACCTCGCCGAAGTTGAACGCGAGGACGGGATATTTCTTCCAGTCGTAACCGGCGGAATCGATGGCAAGCCCCTTGAAGAGTTCGCGTCTGCCCTCGAAGATTGCCTTGAAAGTGGACATCATGAGCGTCTTGCCGAAGCGGCGAGGACGCGCGACGAAATAGTACGTCCTGTTCGGATCGGTTATGAGCGAATGGAAATACGCGGTCTTGTCCACGTATATCTGGCCCCTTCCGACCAAAGTCGGGAAATCGCTGATTGTGACTGCTATCGGCTTCATGGGCGTATTATACCAAATCGGCGAGCGGCGCGTTTAGCGGCGGTTGCGCCCGGAGAGCGGCGGAGAAACGACGCGCAGGGGGATGGGTCGGGGTCAGCCCTTCAGGGCGTCTTCCTGGGAAGAGAGGAATTCGCGGGCGAGCGTAAGCCCCTCAGCCGTTTCGAAGCCGCCTACGGCATCGGCGAGTTCCAGGCGCGAAATCTCGTACTCTTCGGAGCCGAGGCGGTGACGGAAGGCGAGGTCGAAGTCGCCCGGATAGTTGAAGAGCATCAAAACGGCCTCGACGAGGTCGCCCATGGGCGGCAAGTCGATGTGGCGCGCCGCGAACGAATACGCCAGGGTCGTGCCGACGCCCTTTTTCGAGGTCAGCGACACCGCGCCGTCGCACGACTCGCAAATCTGCTTCAGAATCGGCAGCCCGAGCCCGACGCGCCGCTTGTCGTGCTTCCCCGGCTCCGTGTAGAACGGGTTGAACGCACGTGCGAGCGTCGCCTCGTCCATTCCCTTGCCGTCGTCTTTGATTTCCACGGCAATCGTCTTGCCGTCTTCCGAGATGGAAAGCGATACGTGCCTGGCGCCCGCCTCAATCGAGTTTTGCGCCGTGTCTGCAATTACGTCTGCCAGTGTTGCGTGCATGGAGAGGACTAGAATCTGGTGAGTTTCGGGGAGATGGAGACGGCGCGGCGGGCGAAGGCGTCTTTCAGGGAAGCGACGGAGAAGACGTCGAGGTCTGCCTCCGACCAGACGCGCGCGACGTCGTCGAGGTTGTGGGCGTCGGAGCTGCGCGTGACGGCGAGGCCGCCGGCCTTCGGCAGCCACTGCGCCTCGTCGGCGGTGCGCGAGAATTCCACGGCGTCGAACACGCCTTCCGGCAGGGCGCCGAGCTGGGAATACACGGAGAACGCGCTGCGGTCGATGTGCGCGGCGATGTAGAGCCCGCCGAGTTCGCGGCACTTCGCCGCGACTTCCGGTATCGGCTTGCGGCACGCCGCCGCCAGTATGCGCCATTCCATCTCCACGATGTCATCGTCCCACGTCACCACAGGCTGGTCGCCGAACGTGTCAGGGTCGTTGACGCGCTTGGGAAGCGCCGCATACACCCAGTCCGTCATCGCCAGGGCCTGCTCGGTTGTGTCGAATATGGCAAGCGTGTGGACTTCCTCTGCGGTGCAGACCTCCAGGCCGTAGAGACAGGCCAGACCTGCGCGGCGCGCGCACTCCGCCACCGCCGGCGTGTTGCGCGCGCTCTGATGGTCGGTGAGCGCGATGCCGCCCATGCCCGCGCCAAGCGCGCGGGCGACTATCTCCGACGGCGACATTTCCAGATTCGCGCAAGGCGAAAGGCAGCTGTGTATGTGCAGGTCGAATTTCATAGTGTCGATATTTTACCATATTCGCGCAAAACGCGCACAAGCGCAGATCCGCCGCGCGGCGATATTTGCCGGGCGCTCCCAACTTCTCTATTGACGCTATGGCGCTGCTGTGGTAAAATGTTTTCATTGAACGGGCGGATTTTCGCCGTTCCAAATCAGGAATAGACACCGCAGACATCAAGGAGTTCCGGCATGGCGACAGCGACGAACGAGAGCGTGTACGAAAAGGAAGCGTCCAAGGCATACAGGCGATTCTCGTCGGCTGCAAAGAGCTACCATTTCGCGTTCCGGCGTCCGGCGGTGACGTGCGACGCGAAGCCGTGCATGGTGTTCCTTGGCAACCATTCGTCCGGGAAGTCGTCGCTCATCAACTGGATACTGGGCGAGAAGGTGCAGGATACGGGGCTAGCGCCGACGGACGACGGCTTCACGGTAATCATGTACGGCAGCGAGCGCGGGGAGTTTCGCGGGCAGGCGGCGCTCGACCGGCTCCCGGCGGAGTTCCGCGAGTTCGCCAAGTACGGGGAGAAATTCCTGCACTCGCTTTGCGTCAAGCTCCGCCCAATTGCGTTCCTGGAGAAGGTTTCGCTGATTGACAGCCCCGGCATGATAGACTAGGCCGAAAAGTCGGCCGGGCGCGACTACGACTTCGAGGGCGTGGTGCGCTCGCTCGCCGAACTCTGCGACATGGTCTTCTACCTTTTCGACCCGGACAAGCCCGGCACGACCGGCGAGACGGTCAACATCTTCGCCAAATGCCTCTCCGGCGTGAAGTACAAACTCCATATCCTCCTTAACAAGTGCGACGGCTTTTCGGGGATGTACGATTTTGCGCGGACGTACGGGACGCTGTGCTGGAATCTCGCGCGCGTACTGGACACGAAGGACATGCCGAAGATATGGACAATCTATTCCGGGGAGACGCCGAGCGCTGCATCCGGCGGGATGGATTTGGCGGACTTCAACCGGCACCGCGAAGAGTTTCGCGCCGTGATAGACGACGGCGCGGCGCGGCGGCGCGACAACATAGTGTCGCAGACGAGCGCGGACTTCCGGGGATTGTCCGTGCGCATGCGGCTGGTGGACGCGGCATGGCGGAAGAGCGCGGCGTGGCGTCTGGCGGCGCTTGGGGCGGCGGCGGCGCTTTCGGCGCTGCCTGGCGCGTTGCTCTACGCATTCGAAGGCGCGACGGCGAAGACGGTGGCCGTCGGTGCGGCGGCGGCGGCGATTGTGCTCCTCTCCGGAGTGGCGGCGGCGCGCCTGGCGGCGCGTAGGGCGCGTTCGCGTTTCGCCGAACGCATCGACGACGCCTTCCGCCGCGCATACCGCACCGAACTGGCGATAGGTACGCGCGACGACCTCATGCAAGTCTGGAACGAGCAGCGCGACGAAACCGCCAGCGTCGCCGGCGCGGCCCCGCTCAAACTCCCTCTCTTCGGCGAATTGCTCAGGTGGCGGCTCGACAGGACCAACGCGAAACTGAACGCCATCGCTTCGAGATGAAGCTCGATTTCATAGGCAACACGCGAAGGAACATGATGGCGGCCCTGGCGAACAGCGGCGTGAAACTGCTGTTCCCGTTCTTGAACCGCACGCTCTTCCTTTGGCTCCTGGGCCCGCAATACCTCGGCCTCAACGGCCTGTTCGGCTCTTCCCGGCGCAAAAGCTCGTTGTACACGCGAATCGCGCATGGATATAGGTCGGCGCCGGGACGCTCCGCAATCGCGTCATGGATGCGCTGGAGAGAGCCTTCGGCTATCGAGTCGTCGCCGTCCACGCAGATTACGTATTCGCCGGCGGCTGCGGCGAATCCCTTGTTTCGCGTCGCCGAGCACCCGCCGCTGCGCGGCCCGGTGAAGACGCGAATCCGCCCGTCGCGCGCCTCGTAGCCGCGCACTATCTCCTCCGTGCCGTCGTCCGACGTCTCCACGCCGATTATGCATTCCCAGTCGCGAAACGACTGGCCTGTTATCGAGTCCAGGCATTCGCGCAGGACTTCGCCACGTTGCAGCACGGCACGATTATCGAAAAGAAGGGTTTCATCTGATGATGCCTCCCGGACTGTGCAATTTGCTGTTCACGCCTCGAAGAGGTCATGGCAGGAACCCTTGAGCAAGTCGAGCGTGACCGGCTTGAGCAAAATGCCGTTGAAGCCCTTCTCCGCGTAATTCTTCTGCAGTTCGACGTCCGCCGTAATGACGTATACCGGCAGCGAGGAGAGACGCGGATGCTTGCGAATGGCGGCGACAAGGCCCTCGCCGTCGAGTTCCGGCATCCACATGTCGGTCAGCACGACATCGAAAGGTTTGCGCGACTGGTCCTCAAGCCGTTCGAGTGCCTGGCGGCCGTCCGCCGCCGTTTCGACCTCGAACGGTCCCAGTCGCTTCAGAAGAGCGCCGAGGACCATGAGGTTCATCTTGGAGTCGTCGACGAGGAGCAGGCGGGCGTTCGCCTTGGCCACGGGTTCGGTCGGCGCGCCGGCAGGCGCGGCCTCGGACGTGGCGGCGTTGGCGGCGGATGCGGCGGATGCGGCGGCGGTTTCCGGCGCTTTCGTCCGTATGCGCGGGATTTCGATGTAGAACGTGGATCCGACCCCCAGCTGCGACTTCAGTGCAATCGTCCCGCCCAGGGCCTGCACCAGCTGTTTGCAAATCGCAAGCCCCAGCCCCGTCCCGCCGTGGCGCGCCAGCTTCGAACGCAGCTGCACGTACGGCGCGGCTATCTTAGCCTGGTCTTCCTCGCTTATGCCAACGCCTGTGTCTTCCACGTCCAGGTAGAACGTGCCGAGAGGAGATTCCTTGTCCTGGACGAAATGCGCCCGTATTTCGACGTGGCCCTTCTCCGTGAACTTGATTGCGTTCCCGACGAGGTTGAAGACAATCTGGCGCAGACGGAACGGGTCGAGGAGCAGCAACGGCATCGGCTCGACGCGAGTGCGCAGTTCGACGTCGTTCTTGCGCGCGGCCACTTTGAAGGACGTCGCGATTTCGTCTACCAGTCGCCCGCAGTCGGTCGGCTCGGGCGCAATCGACATCTTGCCGGCCTCCAGCGCCGAGAGGTCGAGTATGTCGTTTATCAGCCTCAAAAGCGTCTCGCTGCTGATGAGTATGGAGTCCACCGCCTGGCGGCTCTCTTCGTCGGTCTTGAAGCCGAGTTTCATCATCTGCGAATAGCCGATGATGGCGTTGAGTGGGGTGCGTATGTCGTGGCTGACGGTGGAGAAGAAGTATTCCTTGGCCTTTGCGGCCTCGCGTTCGCGCCGCGCCATAGTCGAATATACGGAGAACATTATGCCGAGCGCGGCGACGACGAGCGACATCTGTATGAGGTTGTCGCGCGACAGCGCCCCGTCTATCAGCGAACGCTGGCTTGCGAGGAACGTTTCGTCGGCGTCGCCGGAATCTTCCGGCATCGTCGCCAGCTCCGGGCGGAAATGCTCGCCGACGCGCACAATCACGGACGACGTGAGGCGGTGGGTAATCTGGCGGACCCACATGTGCGAGGAGAAGAATATGAGGAACAGCAGCGCGAGCCACACGACCGTCGATTTGCCCAGGCGGTGCTCGCGGTCGCGGCTGAATATGCCCCGGAAGCATACGAAGCCCAGGATGCACCAGCCCGCCAACATGAAGTATGACTCCTCGGCGAAGACGTCGACCGCCCAGAAGTTCGGCACGAGAAAGTAGAAGATGAAGGCGAGGGAGACGGCCGTGCCGACTATGCCGCAGGCGGCGCCGAGATGGTTCCTGGCGTTGCTGGAGACGCGGAAGGCGCAGTAGGAGACGTAGGCGTAGGCTATGCAGGCGCCGATGGTCGTGACGTCCACAATCCATCCGATTGCGGTGCGTCCGAGGAACGGCATCAAGGAAGATACGGCGAGGAGGAACACGATGGAGTTGCGCGGGCTGCCGTGGGAGTTGACGGCGCCGAACCAGCCCGGCAGGAGGCCGTCGCGGGCGAGCGAGAACACGAGGCGGCTCGCGGCGAGGAGATGGGCGACAATGCCGGTCACGACGGCGGCGAGCGCCGCGAGCCCGAGAACGGCGATGCCGGCGCTTCCGAGCGCCTTTCGTCCGGCGAAAAAGACAGGCATGCTCTCGACGCCTTCTCGCTCGCCTAGGCTGCGAACGTAGTCGAGCCAGTTCGCGCAGCCTTCCGGCTGCGCCGACGCCGCCACGAACGTCAACGCCACGTATGCGAGCGCGGCCGCCAGCACTGCCGACAGAAGTATCGCGAAAATGTGGCGGGAGTTGAACTTGAATTCCTCGACGAAGTGGGAAACCGCCTCGAAGCCGACATACGCCCACGGGGCGAGCGCGAATATGCTCAATACCTGGAGGACGAAAATGTCGCTTCCGGCGCCTGACGGCGGGTTTGGAGGCTCGAACATGGCCGCGCCGCCGCCATCGGCCAGCGTCGCAACTAGCGCAATCGCCACCCCGCCGCACAGCATCATCGCCATGAACGTCTGCACTCGCGCCGCCAGCCGCTTCTCCCCGAGCAGCAACGCGCCTATCGCAAGCAAGACGAATATCGAGAGCGCCACTTCCGCGAGGTAAACCTCGTAGCCCGCCACGGCGTAGTGCGGCCCAACCGCCAGCACGCCGCCCAGGATCTTTCTCCCGATTACCGAAAACGCCGTCGCGTTCGCCCACGCGATCGCCGAATACGTCAGTATCAGGAACCACGCGCACAAGAACCCGTGGTCGTAGTTGCACACCTTCTTCACGTAGCTGTACGCGCCGCCGGCGTCGGGATATCGCTTCATGAGACAGCGGTAGTTGACACCTATTATCAGTATCGCCAAAGCGCCCGCGCCCACGCCAAGCGCCGTCCCCAACGGCCCGGCCACCGGCAGAAACGTCGTGCCGGGCATCATGAACGCTCCCCAGCCGACCGCCGCGCCGAACGACAGCGCCCACACGCCGAGCGGCGTCAAATACCGCCCTAGCCCCTTCTTCCCCATCGCCATACTGCTAGTTTCTA
>CAMZET010000062.1 GCA_947305825.1 uncultured Verrucomicrobiota bacterium | reverse complement strand
CACGATGCTCTCTACGATGCCGTCGCCTGCGCCAACCTCGCCCTTTTCCTGGAATAAAATCGCCGGACGCGCGAACCGCCGGCGCTCCGCCGCCGTTATACTGTCAAAGGACGCTTTGAATGCAAGAGCTGGAACGCAAAGGATGAAACGCGCGACAACACGCCGACGCCTCGACGGGCGCATTACATCGCGCCGACGAGCATTCACGCTCGTCGAACTCGTCGTCATCGTCGCGATTTTGGCGTTTCTGGCGGTATTCGCCGCTTCCCGCACAGGCTCGATTGCCGCCCGGGCCCGCGCCGTCCGCGCCGAGGCCGAACTCGCCACGCTGCGCGACGCCCTTCTCGCGCCAAACGGCGGATATGTCGCGGACATGACCGGCCTTCCGGGATTTCAGCCTTCCGAAGTCCGCCTGGCGAACATGCTTGTCGCGACAAATCTCTACGTGATAGCGCAGCGCAACGCCGACGGCACGTTCCCGACGGCGGAACGCGCCGACCCGCCGGAGGGCCGCGACGCGCCGGAGCGGGGTCTGGCGAGGGGTTCCGAATACACGCGCCCCTCCGAGCCAGGCGGGCGCGGTTGGCGCGGGCCCTACGTCGCGCCGCCGCACGGCGAATTTCCCCGCGCCTCCTACAGGCGCTTCCGCGACGACAACACCGCCGCGGAACGCGGTTTCTTCCCGAACGTCGCTTCGCTGTATCTCGCAGAAGACCTGCGCCGCGCCGTCAACGGCTGCTCCGCGTACGGTTTCCCGGGAGAGCCTGCCATCCTGGACCCATGGGGAAACCCGTATGTCCTTCAGGTTCCGCCGCCGCAGGCCTTTTCCAGAAGCCCCGCCACCGTCGCGCCGGAGACGCGCTGGCAATACGCGAGGCTCGTCTGCGCCGGACCTGACGGGCGCCTCGACACGCCGTGCTTCTTCGAGAACAGGACTAACTCGACCGCCCGCGCCTGGATTGCCCGCGAACCGCGCATTTCGCGCCAGGCCGGCCGCGCCGGCAACGGCGACACGTCTCTGCGCGGCGACGATATTGTGCTCTTCCTCAACCGCAGCGACATCGACGAAGGAGCGGACGCATGGAACGACTGACCGGAACGCGCCGCGCATTCACGCTCATTGAGATGGTAGCGGTCCTGGCGATTATCGCCATAGTCTCGCATCTGGCCGTGCGCTCGCTCGCCAGGCTCGACTCCTCGCGCCGCCTCGCCGCCGCAAACAAGATGCTCGAAGATCTGCGCCTGGCCGTATACGAGCAAAGCGCGGAGGACGGCTTGCCGGGCGGATTCCTTGCGGACATGGGGAGGTTGCCGCGCCCGGCGCCGCTGCATTCCGGCGTGTCAGACCCGACGAACACGACATTCAGCGAATTATGGCGGATGCCGGCGGGAGCTCGCGAATATGCCTTGCGGCAGGCCGTAGTCGAAAACCTGTCCTCAGGCGACCCGTCGCTAGTCGCGTCGAACGTCTACGTGGGGACTGGATGGCGTGGCCCGTATCTGCACTTGCCGCCTGGACGCGACAATCTTTACGATGCATGGGGCAACGCGATGGAAGCGGAAGATGCCGCCGGGCTTGAGCGGCTGGTGGCGACGAACGGCTATGCGGTGGCTGCGGCGCATTACGGGCCCGTGGCGCAGCGCGGAAGCGAGGGCTCGGCCTCGGTGTCGCTGCTGCCGCCGGGCATGACGGCGAGCGACGGCGCCAGGCTCGTCGTGCACGTTGCCGCGCAAGACGCCGACGGCAATCCCTGCAACCCGCCTCTGTGCGACTACAGGCTCTATTCGCCGTCCGGCGACGGACGCATTTCCGTCGCGGCCGTCACGAACGCCACCTCGCCGGTAGTATTCGAGCGCGTCCTCCCAGGCGTCCACGTCCTGTGGGAAAGCCGTACGACTAGCGCACACTGCATCGTGGTGCGTCCCGGCGGCTCGCCGCTGAATCTCAAACTCTTGGTGCCAAAGGGACAATGAACGACGACAACTCGATAACAAGACGAGTAAGGCTGCCTTCGCTGCAGGCCGGTGCGCTGCATCCAAGCGAACTTGAATACGCTCTTGCGTGCGAACTCGAGCCGGAAAGCGGAATACCGGCGGCGCTCGCGTCCGCTACTTGGCGCGAACTGGAGAGCGGCGACCCGTCAATCCGCGAATACGAAGTGACGGTAAAGCGTCGCGAAGAGCCGTCATTCGGAGCGATAGCGGGAGGGGCGCATTCGTCGCGGCAGGCAGCCCGCAAGAAATTCGACGACAAAACGATGCGCCGGGCGACGTGGGCCGCCGCCGCAATCGGCTCCGCCATCCTCATCGCGTGCGCTGCCGACTTCTCGCGCCTCGCGTACCGCACCCATTCCCTCCGCCGCGCCATCGACGTGCAAATGCCGCTCGACGCCGAACTAAAACGTCTGGCGTCGCAAGAGCGCACAGTACGCGACGAAGAACGCACCCTTCGCCTGCAAACCGAGGCCCGCAAGACCGCCGACGCAAGCGCCAGACGTGCCCGCTGCGCCCTTCCAGGAGCGCTCGACGCGCTAGCCGCGGCTCTCGGCTCCGCCAAAAGCCGCGCGACCGTCCGCTCAATCGAATCGCCCGGCGACTTCTCGCTGCGCCTGCAAGCCATCGCCACCTCGCCAGAAGCCGCCGCCGACGCGCTCGCCGAACTGACGCAAGCGGCTATTCAGCACGGATGGTCCATTACTCCGGGCGACATTGTCTCGTCGCCGGACGGCCTAACCGCCGCGTTCTCTTTCTCGATGTCGCTAGACTGACTTGCGCAAATCGCCGCGGAATGCCGCGCCCACCGCCGCCATAAGATTGGTAACGGTCTCGGCTACCTTGGCAAGGCGCCAGGCGGCATGGCTTCCCTCTCCGCACAGAATGCATCGCACGCCCAAAGCATCGGCGACTTCCCGGTCGTGGATGGAATCGCCAATCATGACGAACTCCTCGATTTGCGGATGTTCGCGGCGCAATTTGTCCAGCAGACGGCGCGCGCGCAGCAGTTTGCTGTCGCCATCGAGGTTGTCTACGCCGGCGACGTATTCCATGAAACTGCGGATGCCGAAATGCCGAGTGTCGCGTTCGAGCAAATCTTCGCGGAGCGCCGAGATTATCGACTGCCCGACACCGGCCTTGGCGACTTCCGCCACTGCCGCGAGCGCGTTGCGGTTGAGCCGCTTTTCGCGTCCGTGGTAGATATCGTGGTATTCCTGCGCGAGCGCGTCCCAATCCTCGTTTTCTAGCACCATGCCGATGCGTTCATAGAACGGGCGCACCGGGAAAGCGAAGTTGTCGCGGTAGAAACCCATTTCGATAGGCTTGGCGCCGCGCTTGCGGAGCATGATGTTGAGAGTATCTAGCGCAGCCTGCGTATCGTCCAGCAGAGTGCCGTTCCAATCCCAGAGTATGTAGTGGCGTCGCGGGTCGAAAGGCTCCTTCCGCCAGATGCCGTAAGCGTATTCGAACAGGAAGCCGGACGCAACGAACGAACCCGCGCCGTCGAGCTGGATGTCATAGGCACGGCGGAGTATTTCGCCGAAGGCCGGCCCCGGCTTTAGACCAAGTGCGACGAGGTCGCGCCCCTGGAGAACCGGCTTGGGCGCGGCGTCCTTGACGGCCAGGCGCTCGGCCTCGGCGGCGAGCCAGTCCAGGGCTTCCGGCTGCGGCGGAAACGGCGGGCGCCCGCGGTCGTCCGCCAGGCAAACCTGTATCAAGCGGTCGATGCGTCCGACTTCGGCGGCCAGGCGACGCACGGCGGCTTCCCCGCTGCGAGACTTCCACATCGCGTACGGGCGCATATGGAGGCGCACAAGCGGCGGGACTTCCTTGAGTATGCGCTCCTCGTTCGTGAGACGCCGCAGAAACGAAAGCGTCGGCGCGACACCGGCCTCGTCATGGCCGAGCGAACGTATCCGCCCGACTCGCGCATCATAGCGGCTGCATGAAGGCTTGCCGAAATCGTGGCAGAGGACGGCCAGGCCGACGACGAGCGCTTCGTCTTCGCTTTCGCCGCGACGGTCGCGCTCGGCCGCGAACGCATCGAGGCAGCATAGCGTGTGGTTCCAGACGTCGCCTTCCGGATGCCATTCCGGCGCCTGTTCGCAGCCGATAAGCGCTTCCAATTCAGGATAGTAGCGCGTCCAGCCCGTTTCGCGCAGGAAAGCAAGACCGAGCGAAATCTTCCGGCCTTTGACAAGGAGCTTGCGCCATTCCTCGAAGAGCCTTTCGGGCGGCAGGTTCTCCGGCGTCATAGAACGGCAGACGGCGAGCGTCTCCGGCGCGGCGGCTAGATTGAAGCGGGCGACGAACTGCATTCCGCGCAGGACGCGCAGAGGGTCTTCGGCGAAATGGGAAGAGACGTGGCGCAGGACGCCGCCTCGCAAATCTTCCGCTCCGTGCCAGGGGTCTAGTATTTCGCCGGTGAGTGGGTCTTTGTAGATGGCGTTGATGGTGAAATCGCGCCTGGCGGCGGCATCCGCTAGCGGTAGCGAGGGGTCGAATTCGACGGCGAAAGCGCGATGGCCGGAGCCGAGTTTCGTCTCGCGGCGCGGCAACGCCACGTCCAGCGTCTCGCCGCCGGAGCGCGGCGTCGCCTTCAACACGCCGAACGACGCGCCGACCTTGTCCACCTGGAATGCGCCGGAAAGCGCATCGTCCAGTTCTTGGGGTGAAAGGCCGAAGACCTCTACATCGAGGTCTTTCGGATTGGCGCCAAGGAGTTCATCGCGCACGCAACCGCCGACGAGCAGCGCCCTGCCGCCGCGCCGCCGCACTTCGCGCGCAACTTCCAGTACCGCCGCCGTGGACATCGCCTAGCGCCGCCGCCGCCGCCCCAGAAAATACCGGTAGGCCGGGTCGTTCGTCACATCCGTATGCTGGTAGCCTATTTCGTCGAGGGCGCGCGCGAAATCCTCGCGCTCCGCCTCTGGAACCTGAAAGCCCGCCAGCACTTTCCCGTGGTCCGCACCATGGTTGCGGTAATGGAACAGCGATACGTTCCAGCGGCCGGATATCACAGACAGAAACGACGCCAATGCACCGGGTCTCTCCGGAAACTCGAACGTGTAGACTACTTCGTCCGGGATGCTCATCGCAAGCCCGCCGACCATGTGGCGCACGTGCTCCTTGGCGAGCGCGTTCTCGCTGAGGTCGATGCTGTGTATGCCCTCTGCGCGGAACGACATCCGCAGCGCCTTGCGGTCTGCCGGGTCTTTCACGGAAATGCCGACGAAAATATGCGCCAGCACGCCTGGCCCCATGCGGTAGTTGAACTCGGTCACGCTGCGCTTGCCGATGCGGTTGACGAAGCGCAGGAAGGAGCCGGGCTTTTCCGGTATCGCGCAGTCGAAGATAGCCTCCCGGCCTTCGCCTAACTCCGTCTCCTCGCTGACGAAGCGTATGCGGTCGAAGTTCATGTTCGCGCCGGAGATTACGCAGACGGAAACGTCGCCCTTCTTGGCGTTTTTCTTGGCGGCGGCCAGGGCGAGAGCGCCGGCCGGCTCGACTACCGCGCGCGTCGCCTCGAATATGTCCTTTATCGCTGCGCAAGTCTCCGCCGTCGTCACGCGGATTATGCCGTCCAGATGCTCGCGGCAAAGACGAAACGTCTCGGCGCCGGGCTTCTTCACGCACACGCCGTCCGCAAACAAGCCGGGATTCTGCAGCGTGACGCGCTTGCCGGCCTTGAAAGACTGGAACATGCAGTCGGAGTCCTCTGGCTCTACGCCGTAGACCTTCACCTCCGGGCGGACGGCCTTCACGTAGACCGACACGCCGGCGGCGAGCCCGCCGCCGCCTACAGGCACGTAGACCGCCGTCAAGTTGCGCGGCGCCTGCTCCAGCAATTCCTTGCCGACCGTACCCTGCCCCGCAATCACGTCCGGGTCGTCGTAAGGCGGTATGAAAACGTAACCCTTCTCGGCGACGAGGCGGTCAGCCTCTTCCACGCAGTCGGAATACCCGTCGCCGTGCAGGACGATTTCAGCCCCCAGCGACTTGACGGCGTTGATTTTTATCTCGGGCGTCGTCACTGGCATTACTATCGTTGCTTTCGCGCCCAGCCGCTTCGCGGAGAGCGCAACGCCCTGCGCGTGGTTCCCTGCCGACGCCGCGAGCACCCCCTTCTCGAGCTGCGCCGGCGAAAGCCGGCTCATCTTGTTGTATGCGCCGCGTATCTTGTACGAATGCACCGACTGCAGGTCTTCACGCTTCAGCAGGAAGGTGCATTCGTGCCGGCGGCCGAGCTCCGCCGCCTCGTCCAGCGGAGTGCGCTCCGCAACATCGTATACCGTAGCGTTGAGTATCTTCGTCAGGTAGTTCATCATCTCTCTTGCAAACCCTAGTCCTCTTGCGCAGCCTCTTCGAGTATGGCGTCGAAATCAATCGCCGGGAACGCATCGCGGTAGAAAAGCATTTCATTGTTCAAAACCGTCTCGCCGTCCTCGGAATCGCGCGTCGCCTCACGATAACCCTTGACCGCCTCTTTGACGAGCTGCTCGCCGAAGCCAATCGCCGTCTCGTCGTCGGAGCAGATGATGTTCATCGTGAGCGCCGTCCCGGCCATCGCGTCCGACCACTGCCTGAGCGAGAGCTTCTTCGTCTTGCGTCCGTTCTTGATGAACTTCAGGATGAGCTCGTTGAGGTTGGTGTGGTATTCCGCGTAGAAGCGCATCCAGGTCACCGGCGGCGCTTTGCGCCCGTCGGGACGCGTCACCACGATTTCCTTCTGGTTGACCGACACGACCTTGCAGTTCTTGAGCTTGCTCTTGCCGAAGGTGTAGTCCTTGAGATTCTTTATCATCACGTTCTGGGCGGTCTCCATGGCGGAAATCTTGCGGAGTTCGCGCTGGAGCTGGAACTCCGCCTCCGGCAGCGTGATGTCGTCGCGGACGAATTCGAGGACGGCCGAAGCCCCCTTCCAGTCGAGTTGCTTTAGCTTGCCGGAGGCGACGACGGACTCGAAGCGCTCCTTGACGAGAGCGACTTCGCGCTCCAGCCGCTCGGCGCGCTCCTTGACGGCTGCCTCCTCCTTGGCCTTGATGGCGGCCGCCTCGGCCTCCGCCTTGTCCTTGCGCGCCTTCTCGGCGGTCTCCACGCGGATGCGCTCGGTCTCGCGCACAATCAGGCTGCGCCTGCCCTCGGTGCGCGCCGTGATGTAGCCCTTGGCCTTTTCGGCGTTCTTGACATCCTGCGAATTGCGTATTTCGTCGTACTTTTCCTTTAGGGAATTGGCCAGTTCCTCCACCTTGCGCATGGTGGCTTCGTCGGCCCCCTTGATTTCGAGGGCCTTGTCGATTTGCGCTACGAGCCTGTCCATTCCCTTGCGGACGCGCAAAGCTGCCGCGAGGCAGGAATACGCCTTGTTCCAGAGTTCGTTGACGTCGGAAACGATGGCCGGAACGACTTCTTCCTCTGCGGCCGGCTGCTCGTCGGCGGCAGTCGCGGGCGCGGCGGCTTCTGCGGCCGGCTGCTCGTCGGCGGCGGGCGCGGGCGCGGTGG
>CAMZET010000061.1 GCA_947305825.1 uncultured Verrucomicrobiota bacterium | reverse complement strand
ACGTGCCGAAGTTCCTGAAGGCGCTGAAGTCGTTCTTCTCCGACATCCCCTACGACCTTACCGACCGCCAGAACGAGCAGATGTGGCAGACGATAGTCTACGTAGTGCTGCGCTCCATCGGCGTGAACGTGAACGGCGAGGTGAAGACGCACGACGGGCGCATCGACATGGTGGTCGACCTCCCGGAAGACATATACATCGTCGAGTTCAAGCTCGACCGCCCGGCAGCCGAGGCGATGGAGCAAATCAAGGGCAAGGACTACGCCGGGAAATACGCTCTCTCCGGCAAGCGCATCACGCTAATCGGAATCTCCTTCTCCTCCGAGAAGCGCACCATCGTCGGCGAACTCGTCGAGGAGTTGGGGTGCGGGAGTTAGGAATCGGGCGTTTTCAGACGCATAATTGGCAGGATGGCAAAGGGAATATATCGTTTTTCGACAGAATTTGAGAATTGCGGAGACTTTGACGAATGTCGCTTTTACGGCGAAGGTGCGCTAGCGGACGCCGAGGAGCCAGTCATTGCCGGATTGGACTTTGGGCTTGCCGGTTTTGGTTGTGTTGTGAGGTGGAGCGCTTCAGAGCGTTTTTCCGATTAGGCGCAATGCGCGGAAATATGGTATACTGTTTGCGCAATCCGAGAAGCAAGGAGGAACAACATGAAGAAAGTAATTGCAGTATTCGCAGCAGTTGCGGCGCTGTCGGCGATGACGGTGTTTGCGTCGCCGCACGACAAGATAAGCCCTGCGGCGCGCGGCGTGCCGATTAAAGTTGGGCCGAACAAACCGGCGCCGGCGCAGGTTCATCACAACAACGGCCCGGCGCACAAGCCCGGTCCCGTGCAAGTTCGCCACGATCGCGGCCCGGTGCGCCATGACGTCCATCACCACTACTACGAAGACCGCCACCACAAGCACCACAAGCGCCATGACGGCGGAGTCGCGGCCGGCGTAGTCGGCGGCGCGCTTCTCGGTGGGCTCCTTTACGAAGCGCTGAAGCCAGACCAGCCGCCGCCGCCCCCGCCGCCGCCCGCGCCGGTCGTCGTCCAGCAGCCCGTAGTCGTCCAGCAGCCCGTCGTCCAGCAGCCCGTTGTCGTCCAGCAGCCGGTCGTGGTGCAGCAGCCGGTCTATGAGAACCGCCAGGTCTGGGTGGAAGGGCGCTATGTGGAGCAGACGCAGGCCAACGGCACTGTGATACGCGTTTGGCAGCCCGGCCACTACGAGCAGCAGATGGTGCGCGTGCAGTAGCGATGCGCGACGGCAGGCGGGGGCGCGGCGCGTCCCCGCTTGCAGTTTTTCGCGTGTTTTTTGTCAGAAACGAGTTTCTGCATCACCTAACTCCGATGCAAGGGGAAGCGGCAGGAAAAGCGAGCCGGCCCGGCATGAAACAAATCAAGACAAATCTCGAAACAAGAGGAGAATAAAACATGGATACGAAGTTCAAGAAAGCGGCGGCACTCATGGTCTGCGCGGCGACATTCGCCTCGTTCGCGGCCCAGATGGACGGCGAGGACTACCAGGAGGCTCTCGCCAAGCGCGCCCCTCGCAACATGAAACTCATGATTGCCGGCTTCGGCACCATCGAGGCAATGACGCAGGTCGACAAGTGGCTCGGCGAGCAGCTCCTTCCGCAGCAGAACCTCGACAGACCTCCGACCCTTTCCGACGCCGATAAAATCAAGAACCCCGACCTCGACCGCGAAATCGTCCGCTTCAACTGGAATTCGCGAAAGATGGAGTACATTAAGAACCAGACGGAAATCGACGAAGAGAACGCCCGCAACAAGCGCCTCCTCGACAATTTGCGCACGAAGACGCTCGCCAATGACGCGACGCGCTACGTGCCGCTCGCAAAGGATTACCTCCAGGCCGCCATCTCCCGTCGGGCCGGCAAGCTCGTCCAGGTCGTGGACCGCACCAACGCCGACATGGCCCTCGTCGAGCAGGCGCTCAGTGGCAACGACGCATCCGCCTTCGCCGGTGCCGGCTGCATCCTCACCGCCACGCTCGGCGACCGCGAGGAAGACTTCCGTGAATACAATGTCAACGCCCGCATCAAGCGCCGCGAGACCGTCTATACGCAGCCCTACACCTTCAAGGTGCGCGATCTCGAGGGCAACGTGCTCATCGCCGACAGCGGCAGCGCCGTGTGGAAGGACGTCGCCAACAGCACCGTGAAGTCCGTCACGTCCGACCCGGCGCGCAAACTCGTCGAGCAGGCTTGCGAACAGATTGCCGAGCGCATCGTCGCGTTCTTCACCGCAGAACTCAACTTCGTCGTCAAGGCGCCCAAAGGGCTTGACGAAGACGAAGCGGAAGTCAGCCTCGACGGACGCAGCATCGACATCGACGGTCGCGTCCGCGTCCTCGCCGTCGAGCATTTCGTTACAGCCGAGCTCGACGGCTGCAAGCCTATCCGCCGTCTTCTCGACCTGCAGAACGAGGACGGCAAGGTCCGCGTGAAACTCGTGTTCAAGAAGCGCGAGCCGGTGGTCGTAGAGGCGACGGTGGACGACGATGACGACGAAGAGGTTTCCTCGCCGGCCTCGCCCGCCATGCCGGCGGTAGAGTCCGGCGCCGAGGAATATTGATAACCGCAACTTGTAAAGGAACAGAGAAATGAAACTCGGAAGCTTCTTTGCGATGGCGGTGGCAGCGGCGGCTATGGTCGCCGCCGCCGGCTGCGCATCCACCCCATACTATCCCTCCGACACGCGCGTCACGGTCGCCGAAAATCTCGGACGCTCCATCTACGTGCGCGACGCCAGGTGCGCCAAGCTCGCCGGCTCGCCTTTCGCCACGTTCCAGGCTACCGTCGTGAATGTCACCCACCGCCCCATCGACGTCGAGTGGAAGGTCGAGTGGCTCGACGCCTCCGGCTTCGCCTGCGAGGGTCTTACTTCCTATTGGCAGACGGCCAACGTCGCGCCGATGGATCACGCCGCGCTCAAGGGCGTCGCCCCGACCCAGGACGCAGTCGACATGAGAATCTACGTGCGCCGTCTCTCCCGTTGAGTCCGGTGCGCAGCAATTTTGAAAGGAATTCGCAGCAATGAAAACAAGCAGCATCGTATTCGCCTCTGCCCTGGCCGCAACCGCCGCCTTTTCGACCGGCTGCATGACGGAGCGCTCCCACATCGTCACGCGCGGCTCCCAGGAGACCGTCAGCGGCTTCGCCCAGGACGACATCGACCGCGCCGTCCAGCAGGCCGTCTCGAAACTCAACTCCGTCGCCGCGCGCTACCAGGGCGAGAAGGGCGTGCGCATGGTCTTGAACGTGAAGGATATAACTAACGACACGATGTCGCGCGGCATCTACGCCGATGCTCTTTCCGAGCAGCTCAGCCAGAGCCTCAAGGAAGAACTCACCAACGGCGGCATATTCGTCATCTACAACGAAGCGCTCGCGCCGTCGCTCATCGCCCAGGGCATGAACGTGCCGCGCCCAGACTTCATCCTCGACGGCAAGCTCCAGCAGCGCAATATGCGCCGCGACGGCGGCAACTTCTACCAGGAGTTCTCGCTCAGCCTCGCGCTGACCGACACCACGAACGGCCTTCAGTACTGGACGGCGCGCATACCCATGTCCAAGGGCATCGACCGCCGCAACATAATGGCCAACTGATTCAGCCCTAGGCTATAAAGACTGAAAGGAATCGAACGATGAAGAAGCTCTTTACCGCAATGGCGGCGGCCGCCATCGCCCTCGCCGGCGTCGCCGCGCCGACAGGCCAGGCCAAGTGGCTCGTCCTCGACAAAATCTCCTACGCGACCGGGGTCGACCGCGTGGCGTTCGAGGGAATCGACGGCCTTCTGCTGACGAAACTCGCGCAGTCGAAGTACAAGGTGCTCGACCGCGACGCCTACGACACGGCGGCGCGTGAGCAGAACTTCGGCGCGAACGTCGAACTCGTCCCCGCCGGCTACTCCATCCGCGGCGAAATAGTCCAGCTCCAGAAGTCCGGCCGCACGCGCACCATCGCCGCCGCGACCCTCCCCGAATACATCGCTACCGTCTCCATCCGCGTCTACGACCTGCGCACCCAGGAAGCCTACGAGGCCGAGACCCTGCGTGTGAACAACTACGTCCAGACTTCGAAAGACATGCTCGTATACGTCGTGCAGCGCATGGCCCTCGCCATACTGATGCGCGACTACCCGCCGAAAATCATCGCCTACGACGACGAGGACGACGAACTCACCATCAACTACGGCCGCGACTTCATCAACGTGGGCGAGCAGTACGAAGTGCGCCGCATAAAGGTTGTCGTGGACGACGACACGGGCGAGGAAGTGAAGAGCGAGAAGACGGTCGGCGTCTGCGAGATTGTCGATGTCGGCGCGAAGACCTCGAACGCGAAACTCGTCTCCGGCAAGGCGAGGGTGAAGGACGAGCTGCGTTTCTACGCGGACGCCGAGCCTTTCGCGGTGCCCGAGCCGGCTCCTGCCGTCGTCGCTCCGCCGCCGCCGGTCGTCGCCGCACCGGCCGAAATCGTCGCCAAGCCGAGCGTCCTGCCGCGCAAGCGTCAGCGCATCGCCGTCGCACCTTTCATCTCCAAGCGCAACTCCTTCGGTGTCTGGGGCATCGGCTACTCCGCGCGCACCTGGATGGACGACGTGGCCGACCATCTCAACACCGACCTCGCGCAGACCGGCTCCTTCAGGGTCCTCGACCGCTCGTTCGGACCTGAAATCGACAACGAACTCGGCCGCATCGTGAACGACCCGAACGCGAACCCGAACGACGTCTGCCGCCTGTCGAACAAGCTCGCGACCGACTACCTCGTCGTTGCCGAAGTGACGTTTTCCGACGTCGCCTCGCCGGGCGTCGATTACGTGACTGGTCTGCCGCTGCCGCCGCCTAGCGTCATATTCGCGGAAGTGCGCTTCCGCTGCGTCGTGGCGCCGACGACGGAAATCGCGTGGGCGGACACGGTGAAGCTCGACGCCTCGCGCTTCGGCGACTCGCCCGAGCAGTTTTCCTCGACCTCTGCGCAGGCCGCGGCCGACGCCATTTGCGCGGCAATCCAGCGCCGCCTCGACCCGCAGGCCTACGCCGCCGCAGAAGCGGCCGCTGCCGCCGCAGTGCCGGAGTATGCCCCGGCTCCGGCCCCGGCCTACACGCCCGCCCCGCACGGCGTCCGCCTCGGCTTCTAATCACGCGAGCTGCGCAACTAATCAGCAACCATACCGCAAAAAGGGAACAACGCTATGAACTCCAAGTCTCTCGTGCTTGCCGCCGCCGTCCTCGGCTCGGTCGCGGCATCCGCGCAAATGATGCCCGGCCAGGGCGTCGCCAACCAGCTTTCCGACGGCTCGCACCCGCAGGACGTCGTGTTCGTGCAGCGCGGCGGCGGCAACGCCTACGGCTACCGCGCCTACGAAATGCCCATAGGCATCACGATTCTGCCGTGGGCCGCGCCCAACTTCGAGTCCACCGTCAAGGGCCTGCGCCTCAATTTCGGCTGGGGCCACCACGTCGGGATGTACGGCTTCGACACGGGCGTGTTCGGCAACTGCGACCGTCTCGGCGGCATCGGCATAAACGTCCTCGGCAACTACGCCTCGCAGGCGGCTTCCGGCTTACAAATCGGCCTCGTGAACGTGGTCGAGGGCCCGGTCGGCGGCATCCAAATCGGTCTCGTCAACTACGCGCAGCATCTAGAAGGGTTGCAAATCGGCCTCATCAACTTCGCCACCACGCAGTGGACGCTGCCCATCATCAACTTCGCCTGGTAAAGCAGGCCCGACCAAAACACGAGGAGCAGCCCCATGCGTCTTGAGGCAATGCTGAAGTTCGTCCCGCTGGCCGCGCTTGTCGCGGCGGCGGGCTGCCGCACAACAAACGGCGTTCTCGCCGACTACCAGCAGAACATCGCCTACGGGCGCTATGCCGAGGCGGCCGCAGAACCCGCCGAGCTCGCCGCGAAGGCCGACGACTCCCAGCTCCTCTGGCAGCTCCTCGCAGCCTCCGCAAACGACCTCGCCGACAACTCTGACAAGGCCCTCGCGCTCTACGACGCCGCCGAAGACCGCATGATCTACAACGACCAGGCATCCGTCTTCAAGCAGGCGACGGACACGGCGGCCGCCATGATGATAAACGACAAGTTCTTCAAGTACGACGGCGGCGGGCAGGACAGAATCTTCACCTGCCTCTACAAGGCGCAAATCTACGCCGCGACCGGCAGGAAGCCGGCGGCGCGCACGGAACTCAACCGCGCCATGCAGCACCAGGAGAACTGGCTCTGGCAGCGCCGCAAAGACCTCGACGCCGCCGACGAGCGCCTCCGCCGCGAAACCGCCGACTACGCCCGCAGCAAGTCGAACGCCGACGCCGCCGTCGACCCTGCCAAGAGCGCAGGGGCAGTTGACGGCGCGTTCAAGAACGAAACTTTCAGGCAGCAAATCCGCTCCAACTACGGCTTCGACATCTTCACTTCCGGCATACTCAATAAACTCTCTCCCCGCGACTACCAGAACCCCTATGCGACCCACTTCACCGGCGTCTTCCGCTGGCTCAACGGCGACGGCGGCCGGACCTACCTGAAGGATGCCGCGAGCCTTCGCGGCGACAACCCGTTCGTCGCGCAGGACAACCGCGAATGCGCTGCCGGCGCTCGCCCCGCAAACCAGGTCTGGGTTTACGTCGAGGACGGCCTTTGCCCGTACCGCGACGAATTCCGCGTCGATTTGCCGCTTTTCCTCATACCGTACGCCGGCGAGTACGTGAAATACGCCGGGCTCTGCCTTCCGCGCTTCCGCACGCGCAACAACGCCGCCATGTACTGGTCGGTGAACGGCGTCGCGCTCAAGGAACTCGCCAACGTCGATTTGCTGGCCAAGACGGAATACGACGTGTTCATGCGCGGGGCGATAGCGCGCGAAATAACGCGCACCGTCGTCGAGGTCGGCGCGCAGGTCGCGCTCGGCATCGCCGCCGAGGCCGCCAGGGCGCGTGCCGCTCACGCCAGGCACCATCGCAAGGACGACCGCAGCGCAGAATACGCCGCCATGGCGCTCACGCTTTCGCAGTTCGGCGTCGCCGGCTACGGCGCCCTGCGACGCGGTGCTGACACGCGCTCCTGGACCGCCCTCCCCAAGCGCGTCCTCCTCGCGCGCATCCCGCGCCCCGCCGACGGCACCGTTACCATCGTCGCCGACGGCGTCCCCGCCGCCCAGGTCTCCCTCCCGCCGCAAGGCAACGCCGTAGTCGTCCTCCGCAAGCCGACCGCATACGCAAAGGCTTCCGTCAAAGTCGTCAATTTCTAGCCTTCAGACGGCTTTCTTCCGATTTTTCTGGCATGGGATAAACCGACAAACAAGGAACAGTACTACTATCATGAATCCCGACCTCTACATCAAGCCGCCGCTGGTGAACCGCGCATACGACTGGAAGGGCGGCCCGCAGCCGCAGACGCGCCGCGAGCTCGACGAATTCTTCGTCTCCGCGCCCATCGTCCGCGTCAAGGAGCAAATGTGCGAAATGGGCCGCCGCATCTACTCCCGCGGCTATACCGACGGCAACGGCGGCAACCTCTCCGTCCGCGTCGGCGAAGACCTCGTCCTCTGTTCTCCCACCCTTTGCAGCAAGGGCTTCATGAAGCCGGAGGACATCTGCCTCGTCGACATGGATGCCGGGCAGCTTTGCGGGTACCGTCCG
>CAMZET010000060.1 GCA_947305825.1 uncultured Verrucomicrobiota bacterium | reverse complement strand
AAATGCTAAATGCAACAGCCAAATCAACAAATCGAAAAATCAATAAATCATCATACGGTCGATATCCGGCATGGGCGCGGCGTCGTTGAAAAGCCTGACGCTATGCAACCCTTCGCCAAGCGGAATGCGAATAAGCGCCGTGCACGGCTTTTCACCTGTCGCCGCAACCGCGACCTTGATAGGCTCTGCACCATCGACAGACACGAAAAAATCGCGGTTTTCCGGAGAGAAGCAATCGAACGCGACGGCGTATTCGCCAGGCTTGTCGATTTTCACTTCCCTCCACACGAGATCGTTGGATGCGCGAGCGCCAAGATTTTTTACGACGATTCCGCCAGATGCGCCCTTCGCGGCAGCGTGGAAGGCCGTCCCGGCCTTCAATGGATCGTGGAGTTCCTGGTAGGCGGCCAGATACGCCGTCTCCGCCTCGTATATGCGTCTTTGGAGGCGGCGCTCTGCGTCGAAGCGGTAGAATTTCGATGCATGCGGCGCCACTCTGACGGCGACCGCATCCTCAAAACATCCAACGTCCGCCATCTCCACGAGGTCGAATGCGTCGATGCGTCCTCCCAGGTCGAGGAGCGCCGCTTCGACATCGAATTCGTGCTCTTCGTCGGAACCGTTGTATAGCGCGATGTATCGCGCAGAGCCGAAACGCTCGTCCGCATCCTTGACAAGGATGCAAGCGTCGCCTTCTCGCCACACGACATACGCCTGGCAGCCCAGGTCGTTCTGGTTGACTGCCAACAGAAATGGATTCGTTATCAGTTTCTTCGTCGATTCCGGGATGTTCCTGACGTCGCAGCCAATCAGGAGCGGAGAAGACAACATGCACCACATCCCGAAATGCGTCGTTTCCTCGTCGGCGGTCAGGCCGACTTCCTGACGCCTGCCGAATGCGGTCTTGACTTTCCCGAAAAGCTGCCCGACCTCTAGCATGTCCATGTCGTTGTAGTGGCCGGGTGACGCGTAGGCGCTCAAATAAAGATTCTCGTCGATGATGTCCTTGACCGATTCCCAGTATGCGCGTATGTCGCGGGTGGTGCGCCAGGATTCGGCGATTTCCGCCACCCACGTGCCGGGGAAATTCCAGCGGCAAATATTGAAGCGGACGTCCGTGCGGCCCGTCGCTTTTATCGCGTTGGCTATTTCCGTATACCGCTGGCGCTCGTCTAGCCCGAGGGAGCGTCCGCCACAGAAATCGACCTTGATGAAATCGAAGCCGAGTTCGTTGAAATGCAGGCGGCAGTCGTCGGCGTCGTGACCGTAGAGACCGGCGCCGATTCCGCCGGCGTCGCCGCCAATGCTTCCGCATGTGTCGGCGCCGCCGTCGGAATACGTGCCGGCCTTGAGGCCGAACGCGTGTATGCCATCGACGACAGGCTTCATGCCGTTAGGAAACCTGGCGGGATGGAAGCGCAACTTCCCGTCTTCGCTATGCCCGGCGAAAAAGCCGTCGTCGATGTTCACGTACGTGTAGCCGGCGCTTTTCAAGCCGTTTGTTGCCATCGCCTGCGCTGTTTCGAGGATGAGGCGCTCGGAGATTTCCACGCCGAACGTATTCCAGCTCGACCACCCCATGAGAGGCCGCAGACGGCGATCGGCGGGAATTGCGCGCTCCTTCTCGCCCCAGGCGAGAAGTTTTTCCGCGCGCGCCGCCAACGTTTCCTGAGCCTGCCCGTCGAGGCGCGAAAGATTGACGTACGCCTTGCCGGCATCCATATCTACGCGGATGCGGTTCGGGCACTTCGGACATTCGCGAAATTCGACCTGCGATGACGCCGCCACCGCGCAAAGCGGCAGCAGCATGACGACAAACGACTTTCTCATTGAGGCAATTGCAAAACCCCTCTTCGCAAGGCCGACGAGGCAAGCCGTCTGACTTGCTGGTACGCGTTGGCTGACATTCGCAACCGAGGAATCAAGCATTGGTATTGTAGCATTTCGGCGGACTTTCCGCAAGGGGGCTTCTGATATTTTCGGGGGGCGTCGGCGTTGCTGCGCACGCACTTGAGGACCACTATGGCGAACGCTTCGAACAGGAGAGTGAAGTGCGAACCCTTCTCCGCCCATGGCAGGTTGATGACTTTGACGCCGTGCCTTTCGCACCTGCAGCGGGGCGGCCTTGCGTGTATCAGGGTCGTGAACTGCATCGTGTCGAGGTGCCGCCACACCCGCTCCTCCTGCGTGTCGTGCATCGGCGCAAGCGTCCCGCACACCGGACAGGGCGCACATTTCTCCCCGTAGTCCAGATATATGTCAACCCTCAGGTGCCCACGTCCAGTTTGACGTCGGCCACCTTCCATTCCTCCCCGATGCCGAGGAGCCTGCCGTAGTGTGAGAATAAATCCATGTCGTATATTATCTCATATATGCAGCCTGTCGTGTAGTCCCTGAGAGAGCCTTTCCACTAAAAAAGACGAAGAGCGCCGGCTCCCAGCATGAAGCGCCATTTGTCGCGCGCAAAGCCCCGCGACGCCTCCAGCCGGAATGCTAGGCGGGAAAATGCCGCCGCCGCTGCGCGCTTGGCGCATTTCGCGAGCGCGACAAGCCTATTTTCCATCGCGCATTCCTTTCCAGTGGGAAAGCCTCTGCACGAGCCGGCGCACCGGCGCTGCGGGAAGTTCCCGCCAGTCGCGGGGGCGTCTGGCGAGATAGGCGGCGTCGCGCAGCGTTTCGCAAACGGCGGAGGCGAGTTCCCGTGTAAGCGACGCTCGCCCGCCGAAAATCCTCCGGTCGGCGGCGCCTTCGCCGCGAAAGCGACGCGCAAGCTCGCGCAGCGTGTAGTTGTGCGAATGCTCGACTTTCGCTTTGGGGCAGTACACTATTTCTACCGGCGCGACCGCCCGGCGCGAATTGCGCCATGCCCACTCTACGTCTTCGGAATACTGTATTTCTTCGTCGAACGGCGTCTCGAGAAGTTCCTTTTTCCAAGTCGCGGACGACGCGAGGGAGAAGAAGAAGCGCCATTTGCGCTGGATGCTGCCGTCGCCGAAGGCGCGCGAATGGTCTTTCCTGACAAGAGCGCTGGCGTCGGCGCGCGGAAGCTGGTTGGCGAACGTGAAACGCCTGGCGCCGGGAGCCGCCAGAAGGGGCGAAACGAGTTCCGCGAGCCAGTGCGTATCGAGCGGCACCGCATCGGAATTGTTGAAAACGACAATTTCGCCAGCAGCCGCGCGCACCATCGCGTTCAGAGTCCGGCCAGGCTTGTAGCGGCCGGCCGGCGCCTCCACGAACCGCACCGGATATTCCGCCGCCACCGCCCGCGTCGCGTCGGTCGAGCCGTCGTCGCAGACAAGCACTTCTAATTCCACCCCGTTCGTCTCCTGCGAATATATCGCTTCAAGAGTGCGGCGAATCAGCGCCTCGTCGTTGAACGCGCGGACAAGTATGCTCGCTTTCATGCGCCTGAAGCCTCCTTGCGCAGAAACTGCGCGATTCTGTGGATATGCTCTACGAGATGCGGGTCGAGCGTCTCTTCCAGAAACGGAATAACCTTGTGGCGGACTTTGTTGCGCTCGATTGATATGTCGTTGTTGGAAGAATCCTCGCGCCATTCTTCGCCGTATTTGCGTAGATAGGCTTTGAGTTCCTCGTCGCGGCATCCGAGGAGCGGGCGCACGAATTTGACTCCGTCCACGACGGAAACGGGTTTTATGCCGGCAAGACCGGAAGGGCCCGACGCGCGCCGTATCCGCATGAGGAACGTCTCGGCTTCGTCGTCCATGTGGTGCGCTGTCGCAATCGCGTCGAGCGAAAGCGAGGCGGCGCATTTGGCGAAGAAGGCGAGGCGCACTCTGCGGGCGGCCATCTCCACCGATTCTCCCTTTTCGCGGACGACCTTGGCGTGGACGCCGCGGAAGGGGATGCCCAGGCGGCGCGCAAGGGCGCGGACGAAACGGTATTCCTCCGCCGACTCCTGCCGCAGGCCGTGGTCGACGTGCAGGACGACGAAGCGCTCCTTCGCGTTTTTCTTGCGTCCGCCTTTCGTGAGCAGAAACGCCAACGCCACGGAGTCGGAGCCGCCGCTCACCGCAAGCCCTATCCTGCCGGACGGCAGTATGGAACGGTCGATGTGCAAACTCCAACTCCGCTGGCCGGTGTTCTTTGTTCTCCCGCTAGCCCAGCATGAGCTTGGCGAGAAGGGCGTTGAAGCGCGCCGGGTCTGCGACTGGCGAACCCTCCGCAATCAGCGCGGAGTCGTACAGAAGCGCCACGGCATCGTCGAACGCGCCGCCCTCGAGAGAACCGATTTTCTTGATGAGCGGATGCGTAGCGTTGATTTCGAGAATGCGCTTCTCTTCGGGGACGCTCTGTCCCATCGCGCGCATCATGCGCGCCATCGAGGCCGGCAGTGCGCCTTCCTTCGCCACCAGGCAGCAGGGCGAATCGGCCAGGCGCGTCGAGACGCGCACGTCGCTGACGCTCGTTTCGAGCGCCTTTTTCATGCCGTCCAGAAGCGGCTTGAGTTCCGCCGCGCTCTTCTCGTTCGCTTCCTTTTCGGCCTTCTGCTCGTCCTCGCTGCCGAACGCCACGTCGCCACGAGCGACATCGACGAATTTCTTGCCGTCGAACTCGCGCATCGATTCCGTCAGGTATTCATCTACCGGGTCGCAGAAGAGCAGCACGTCGCAGCCATGCTTGCGAGCCTGCTCAAGCTGCGGGGCTTTCCTCGCATCTTCTTCGCGTTCCGCCAAAATATAATAGATGTCTTTCTGGCCGCTCGCCATATCCTTCACATAGTCTTCCAGGAAGAGCTTCTTGCCCTGGTCAAGACGCGCCGTCGGATATTTGAGGAGTTTCTTGATGCGTTCGGCGTTCGCGTAGTCGGTGTGCACCCCCTCCTTCAGAATCGAGCCGAAAGCCGACCAGAATTCGTCGTAGCGTTTCGCGTCCTTCTTCATCGATTCGAGCGTGGAAAGGATTTTCGCGGTCACGGCGCTTTTGATTTTCGCGATTACCGCGTCGTCCTGCAGCATTTCGCGGCTGACGTTCAGCGGCAGGTCGCTCGAATCGACCACGCCCCTGACGAAGCGCAGATACTGCGGCAGCAGCATCTCGATGTTGTCGTCGATGAACACGTTGCGCACGTAGAGCGAAAGGCCGCGCTTCTGCTGCGGCATGAAAAGCTCCATCGTCGCCTTCTTCGGAATGAAGAGAAGGGCTTTGAATTCCACCTGGCCCTCGCCTGAGAACGGTATCGTCTCGAAGGGGGCTTCCCAGTCGTGGGAGAGGTGCTTGTAGAACTCGTCGTATTCCTCCTGCTTGACGTCCTTCTTCGCTCGCTTCCAGAGGGCGACCATCGTGTTGAGCGGCTTGGATTCGCGCTCTTCGCGCCACTTGCGGTCTTCCTCCTTCTCGTCGGCCGGCACGTCGACCTGCCGGAACATGATTGGATACGCGATGAAATCCGAATATTTCTTGACTAAATCGGAGACGCGCCAGAAGTCGAGGAATTCCTTCTGGTCGTCGCGCAAGTGGAGCATGATGGAGGTGCCGGGCTCGCTGCGTTCGGAGTCGCCCACCGTATAGCCGCCGGCGAGGTCGCTCTCCCATTGGAACGCGGCGTCGGCGCCGCGCTTGCGCGATACGACGCGCACCCGGTCTGCCACCATGAACGCCGCGTAGAACCCGACGCCGAACTGGCCGATTAACTCCGGCAGCGCCTCGCCGCCTTTTTCCGCCAGCGCTTTGCGGAACGCTTTCGTCCCGCTCGATGCGATTGTCCCGAGATTGCGCTCGAGCTCCTCCGCGTCCATGCCGATGCCGTTGTCGCTGACCATCAGCGTGCCGGCCGTCTTGTCCACCGCAACTTCAATCTTCCAGGACGGATTGTCGGCCAGGAGTTCCTTCTGCGTGAGACCGAGATATTTGGCGCGGTCTATGGCGTCGGAGGCGTTCGACACGAGTTCGCGAAGGAAGATTTCCTTCTTCGAGTAGAGCGAGTTTACAACCAGGTCGAGCATTTCGGCAATCTCGGCCTTGAATTCGTTTTTCTTTGTTTCCATGATTCCTTTTGCGTTTGCTTCAGCTTCAAACAGTTCAACTTCAAAGCGGTGACAACTATTATACCAAAAAACGCCAATGTCGGCTTGGCCGGGGCGCATGGCGGTTTATCGCGCCAGAGCAGACTTCCCGCGAGCGGGAGAAACCTATCGGCTACTGCAAGCGCGGAATCGCGGAATTGCGGAATTCGTTTATCTTTTTGCCCCTTGCGCAAGCGCGGCGAATATGGTATACTATATCGCAAGTTTTCACCCGCAAGGAGATGTAAGAGAATGGTAAAAATCAGAATGCGCCGGACTGGCTGCCGCAACCATGCGGCCTACCGCATCGTCGCAGCCGACGAGCGCAGCCCGCGCGACGGCAAGTTCCTCGAAATCCTGGGCTGGTACGACACCCAGATTCGCGAGGACAATTTCAAGCTCGACCTCGAGCGCGTCGACTACTGGCTTTCGAAGGGCGCCAAGCCCTCGACTACCGTGGCTTCGCTCATCCGCCGCGCAAAGAACCCCAACCTCAAGCCCCATCACGCCCGCAAGGCCAAGGGACCTGCCAAGAAGGAGGGCTAACACATGGGTATCGCTCTTCTGGACAAAATCAACGCCGAGCAGACCGCTGGTCTCGCCGCCAAGAACTTTCCCGATTTCCATTCGGGCGACATCGTCCGCGTGTCCATCAAAATCAAGGAAGGCGACAAGTTCCGCATCCAGGATTTCGAGGGCAAGGTTCTGGCCATAGACAACGGGCGCAAGAACGTCTCGGGCAATTTCACGGTTTCCCGCGAGAGCTACGGCGTTCGCGTCGAGAAGCTCTTCCCGTTCAATTCGCCTTGGATTCAGGCAATCAAGGTGGTGAAGAAGAACCCGTCTTGGCGCGCCAAGCTTTATACCGAGCGCACGTTCTGCTCGCACAAGGCGGTTCGCAAGCTTGTGAAGAAATAAGGTTGTGCGGCGTTTTGCCGCGCAATTAGGGTGGAAAACGAGAAGAAGGCCGGGCATTGCAAGCCCGGCCTTCTTTCGTATCTCTGCCGCAGCGGGCCGTCTGTGCGGAAGACTATTCGCGGCGCGAGAGGACGAAGCCGGAGGCGAGCGCGAGCACGAGCGGCAGGAGGATGCCGTCGAGGAGCGCGACGCGCAGCGTCTGGTCGCTTTCGACGCATTCGTCGGCGGCGAGCGAGGAAATCGGGTGGAGCGATGCCACGGGATGCGAGACGGTCTCGACGGCGCGTGTTATGGCGAGGCCGACGCGGTCGATGCCGTCGGATTCTAGGGAGTCCGGATATTGCTCCAGAACGTCGTCGGAGACGAAAGCGGCGAAGAGGAACGCGAGGCAGGTGAAAATGGCGACCGGGCGGCCCAGGCCTGCGCCGAGAAAGACGGCGAAGGCGAGGAGTGTCGCGAGCGCCGCAACGAGTTGGACGTAGGCGCGCAGAATGTTGGCGCCGAAGGAGTCTGCGGCGATAAGGAGGTTTATGTCCTTGCGAGGACGGAGCATGAGCGAGGAAACGCCATCGTTGCGGAAAGTCAGTTGCGCCGTCTTCGGCTGGGCGGCGTCTGCCGCTGGCGCGGCATCGCCGGCGCGGCCGCCAGCGGCATCCGGAGCGCAGAGCGGCACGATGACGACGGCTTGCGTTATGTTTGAGATTGAGCCGGAGTGCGAGAGGAAGCGCAGAGGGCCCCGGACGGCGTCGCGCACGTCGAAATCGTTGGTGAAGCGCAGACGCACCGCGAGGTCGCGGCGGTCTTTGGGCGTCGCGAAAGTCCAGGCGGCGCATTCGCCGGGTCCGATAGACTGGTAGTTGTCCGATGCTCGCTGGGTCAGGAGGCGCATTATGATGCTTTTCTTGGCGCGCTTGGCTTCTGGCGGAGTTTCCGGGTCGGCCATGAATATGTCGTACATTTTCTCCGCTTCGGCGCGGGCGCTTTCCATTACAGGCGAGAGCACGTGGCTGCAAGGGCGTGAGACGCCGGTCCTGGCGGCGACGGCGGCGGCGGCGAGGGCGAGCGCGGCGGCTCCT
>CAMZET010000059.1 GCA_947305825.1 uncultured Verrucomicrobiota bacterium | reverse complement strand
GCGATGAGTCTGGTGCCACTAGACATCTCTCTAGCCGCTGGATGCGCCGCCGGAATCTCCTCCGTGTCGAATGTGCCCTGTAGATTTTTCGGTGTCTATTGAGCCTGAAAAACGCAGTTGAAAGTAGCACACCCTGCCTTGCGTGGCGGGAAACGCGGGCACTGCAGGATTGCAGCAGCGGTCTGGACGTGGCCGCCTCGGGGCGCGAGCCGTCTTCGCCCAGTCTCGCGAATATGTTCCAGAGGTTCTCGCAGTCGCCGCGCTCGCGGTAAAGCGGCAGGATGTCCGCAGCCGGCAGGTCGAAGTCCGTGACGAGCGCTTGCCACTCGTATCCATCCGCGTACTGGCTGTCGTTCGTCTCGACAAGTTCCATGCCCGGAATATCCAGTTGCACGAACTTGCGCACCTGGACCCCCTTGTGCCTCTTCGGCATCATTTCGACAAACACCGCGTAAATTGAGGCTAAAGCCGCTATTTCTTGTTTTCAACTGCGACGTCCAGGCTAAACCCAAGTTTGAGTTCTGGAAATCGGGTGGCATCTCGTATCCGCGACCTTCGACGGCGGACGGCGTTAAACGCGCTGAAATACCCAGAAAGGCGGGTCAAAAGGGGGGCAAGCGGGCAGAAAGGCGCATGTTCACTGCCAGCCTTTTGCTTTTCTGATTTCGTCCCAGGCTGAGTTCAGTTCGGCCATGCGTTGCGTGGCCTTTTCGACGAGACCTTCTGGGAGACCCTGTGCGCGAAGGCGGTCAGGATGATACTGTTTGGCCTTTTCGCGGTAAGCCTTGCGGGCGTCCTCGAAAGAGGAGTCTGGAGTGATGCCGAGCGAGGAGAATGCGGCGTCGAGAGAAGAGGTTTCGGGGGCTGTGCGGGGTCCTGCGCCGGAGGATTGTGAACGCCGGTCGCCGCCGGCGGCGTAGCGGCGGGCATAGAAAGCGTAGAGACTTTGGTGTACGCCCAACGCGCCGGCGATGGTGCGCAGAATTATGTGTTCTTCGCGCGAGACGTTTCCGTCGGCAGCCGCCAGTTCCCAAAGCAGTTCGTAAATCAGCTCTCGCAGCTGCGCATCCTGCGCAATCGAGGCGAAGTCGTAGGCGTACTGGTAGATTGTGTGGGTGTCGTCCTTGGCGCGGCGGAAGACGTTTATGGCGAAGGCGCGTGTGGTGGCGGAGAAGCCGAGGCGCGAGAAAGCGCTTTCGATGGTGTCGATTTCGCTTTGGGTTATGCGGCCGTCGGCTTTTGCGAGTTTGGCGAACATGGCGGCGGCGGCGGCGGCGAAAGCAAGTTCGCCGTCGGAGCCAGCGGTGCGGCGTTGTCTGCGCGCGCCGGCTCCGGCGGTTTTGCGCCCGGCGGCATCGCTCGCCTGCTTGCTGATGGCCGATTCGATCGCGCTGCCGATGGCGGCGGCGATTATGGCACCGAGTGCGCCGCCTATGCGTCCGCCGATGAACGCGCCCCAGAGTGCTCCTTTCCAGCCCATTCGTCAGGTGGTGTAGTCGGCGTTGATGTGCACGTAGTCCAGCGAGAAATCGCAGGTGTATATGGAGGCTTGCGCCTCGCCGAGGTGGAGGTCGACCAGCACGTCGAGTTCGTTGGCTTCAAGCGCTTTGGCGAGGCGGGCGAGCTGGCGTTCGTCGGCCACCTTGCCCTTGGAGTAGGCCCATTCGCCGCCGTAGAAGACTTCGGCGGCATCGCCGTCGACTTCGGCGCCGGAGTAGCCGGCGGCGGCGAGGACGCGGCCCCAGTTGGGGTCTTTGCCGAACCAGGAGGTTTTGGCCAGAGGGGATTTGGCAATGGCGCGGGCGGCGCGTTCGGCGTCGCGCTCCGACTTTGCGCCGCGGACGGTGACGGTGACGAACTTCGTGGCGCCCTCGCCGTCTGCGGCCATTTGGCGAGCGAGAGAGACGGCGACGGTTGTGAGGGCGGCGAGGAAGGCGTCGAAGTCTGCTCCGGCGCGGGATATGACCGCGTTCCCGGCCTTGCCGCTTGCCATTAAAAAGAGGGAGTCGTTGGTGGATTCGTCGCCGTCCACGACGACGCGGTTGAAGCTTCTGGCGACGGCGAGTTTTAGCGCTCGTTTGAGGCACTGCGGCGTTATGGCGGCGTCGGTGGTGATGAAGCCGAGCATGGTGGCCATGTTCGGTTCTATCATGCCGGAGCCTTTGGTCATGCCGCCGACGGTGACGGTCTTGCCGCCGATTTGGATGCGGACGGCGGCCTGCTTGGGCCTGGTGTCGGTGGTCATAATGGCTCTGGCGGCGGCGAGGGCGACCTCCGGCGAGCGTTGGAGGGCGGCGGCGGCGGCTCTCATGCCGCCGAGAAGCCTTTCCATCGGAAGCCGTCTGCCGATGACGCCCGTGGAGGCTACCATGACGTGCTCTGGCTTGACGCCGAGGGCCTCGGCGGTCTGGATGGCGGAGAGGGCGGCGTCGCGGCAGCCGCTTTCGCCTGTGCAGGCGTTGGCGCAGCCGGAGTTCGCGAGGATTGCCTGCAGGCGGCCTTTGTTCGCGATGCTGCGGTCGTAGAGGACTGGTGCGGCGGCCACCTTGTTGGTGGTGAACACGGCCGCCGCCGCGCACGGCTCGTCCGCCACGAGAAGCATGACGTCATCGCGCCCCTCGTACTTGATTGCCGCCGCCACCGCCGCCGCTCGGAAGCCTTCCGCAGCCAGCACACCGCCTTCGCACTCGCTCACGCGGGCGAACTCATTCTCGCGCTTCTCCGCCATTGCCGTCTCCGCCGTCCTTTCTGCCTGTGTCTGCCGCCAGCCGTCCGTCAGCCAATCATGCCGCCGTTGACGGAAATAATCTGGCCTGTGACGTAGGACGCCTCCGGGCCGGCGAGCCAGGCGACGGCGTTGGCTATGTCACGCGCCGTGCCGAAACGCTTGAGCGGAATAGTGTCCATGTACGCCTCGCGGACCTTCTCCGGGAGGACGTCGGTCATTTTCGACTGGATGAAGCCAGGTGCTACGGCGTTGCAGCGTATGTTGCGGCTGCCGAGTTCCTTGGCGGTAGTCTTCGTCAGTGCGATGACGCCGCCCTTGGAGGCGGTGTAGTTGGCCTGACCGGCGTTGCCCATGATGCCGACGACGGAAGCGATGTTGATGATGGCGCCGCCGGCTTGGCTGCCGTCGGCGTCCTTGTTCTTCATCATCGGGCGCGAGACGGCGCGCGTGAACAGGAACGTTCCTTTGAGGTTCACGTTCAGCACGGCGTCCCAGTCTTCGTCGCTCATGCGCATGAGCAGGCCGTCCTTCGTGATGCCGGCGTTGTTGACCATGATGTCGATGCGGCCGAAGTCGGCGATGACGGCTTTGACGCAGGCGTCGACTTCTGCGGATGCGGCGACGTTTACGCCGTAACCCTTGGCCTTGACGCCGAGGGCGGCGAGCGCCTTGACGGTTTCTTCGCACCATTCTTCCTTGAGGTCGCAGATGGCGACGTCGGCGCCGTCTGCGGCGAGTCGGATGGCGATTTGGGCGCCGATGCCGCGCGCCGCTCCGGTGACGAGCGCCACCTTGCCTTTGAGTTTCGACATGATTAGTTGTTCTCCTTAATAGAGGTTGCAGTGGCGTCGAGCGACGCGAGGTCGGCGACGTTCAAGGTTGCGAGGGCGGGGTCGATTTTCTTGACGAGGCCGGAGAGGACCTTGCCCGGGCCGAATTCGACGAAGGAGCCGCAGCCGAGGGCTTTGGCGGTCTCGACGTCGGCGGCCCAGTTGGTGGTGCCGGTGACCTGTTCGAGCATGGCGGCGCGTATGGCGGCGCCGTCGGAGGCGTGGGGCTTGCCTGTGACGTTAGACAGGACAGGGAAGCGCGGGGCGCGGAATTCCACCTTGTCGAGGACGGCGGCGAGTTTTTCTCGCGCCGGGGCCATGAACGGGGAGTGGAAGGCGCCGGCGGTAGCGAGCGGGATTGCCCGTTTTATGCCGAGTTCCTTGGCGGCCTCGGCGGCTGCGGCAATCGCCTCCTTCGAGCCGGAAAGCACCTGCTGTGCGGCGGAATTGATGTTCGCGACCGTGCAGCCGGTCTTTTCGCAGAGCGTGGAGAGCTGCTCCGCGCTGGCGCCGACGATGGCAATCATGCCGGAAGGCTGCGCTTCGCACGCCTCCTGCATGAAGCGCCCGCGCGCCTCCAGGACGCGCAGGGTAGTCTCGAAGTCGAGCACGCCCGCCGCGCACAACGCCCCCCATTCGCCCAGCGAAAGCCCGGCCGCGCAAGCGAACTCCACCGTCACGCGCTTGCGCAGCATCACGAACGCCGCGTAGCTCGTCACGAATATCGCCGGCTGGCACACGTTAGATTTCGTGAGTTCTTCGGCAGGTCCTTCGAAGCAGACTTTCTTCAGGTCGAAACCCAGGACTTCGTTCGCCTTGTCGTAGAGACGCGCCACTTCGGCGTCAGCCTCGGCGAAGTCCTTTCCCATTCCGGGCGTCTGTGCGCCCTGGCCGGCAAATATGCAGCAATATGACATTGATAAATATGGTGTTGTCGTTTAGAAGTTGGCGTTCATGAAAGCCATGATGGGGAGCGGGGCGTTCTGGATTACGTTGAAGAGTCCGATCTGGACGCCCTCGAACTGCGCGGCGCCGTTGAAGAGGCCGATCTGGACGCCGCTGCCGGTCTTGTCGATGAGGTTGACGAGGCCGAGCTGGAAGCCTGCCATGCGGTCGGACTTGTTGACGAAGCCGAAGGAGGCGCCCTTGAATTCGTTGACGTTCACGTTGGCGAAGGCGGCCTGTGCGCCGTAGCTCACGCCCGCGTCCCAGTTGAGGAAGCCGAGCTGCGCACCGTAGAAGGCCGTGTCGAGGTTGAGGAAGCCGAGCTGGACGCCGCCGAAGGAGCCCTGGTCCCAGTTAACGACGCCGGCCTGCACGCCGCGCACGTCGAGGCGGTCGGCATTGGCCACGACACCGAGCTGGATGCCGCGGACTTCGCCCAGCACGCGGTTGAAGCCGGAGAGCTCGACGCCGTAGACGTTCATGGTGGTTTTGCCGCTGACGCCGAGGTCGATGCCGTATATTTCATGGCTGGAGCCGTAGAAGCCGCCGAAGCGCAGGCCCCAGACGCACCATTCGCTGCCGGGGAGCTGGAGGGGCGCGGCTATGCCGATTTCGAGCGGCGTGACGGAATGCTCTTCGGCATTGAAGAGGTCTTCTGCGCAAAGCGCGCCGGCCGCGAGGGCCGCAATCATGGCGATTTTCGCTTTCATGTTCGTTTGTTCTCCTTGGTTTTTCGTGGTTGTTCGGGCGGTGCGCGTCTTGGCGGCGCGGCGCCGCTGTTCCGTAAGTGCCTTGCGCGCGGCGTCTTCAGTAGCCGCAGTCCATTATTTGCCGCTCGAAGCCGAACGATGCGGCGATAAGCGCGGCGCGAATCCACATGCCGTTGCGCATCTGTCGCCAGTACATGGCGCGCGGGTCGTGGTCGCAACACGTCGCTATCTCGTCGCGTCGAGGAAGCGGGTGCATGATTATGCCTTCAGGCTTGAGAAGCGAAAGCTCCTCCGCGCCGAACTTGAAGCGGCTCGTGTCGATTCGCGCTGACGCCCCCTTCGTCTCGTCCCACTCGTCCTGGATGCGCGTCATGTATACGGCGTCGGAGACGCGCACTGCGGCGCGGAGGTCGTCCGTCACTTCGAAATCGACGCCTTTCTTGGCGAGGTTCATGACGACGTCGGCGGGGACCTGCAAGTCCGGCGGCGCGACGAACACCTGCTTTATCCCGTTGAAGTTCGTAAGCAGATAGGAGAGGGAGCGGACGGTGCGGCCGCGCATGAGGTCGCCGCAGAATGTGACCGTCCTGCCGTCGAGGCCGCCCTTCGTCTCGAAGGAGCGCACGAGCGTGTAGATGTCGAGGAGGGCCTGCGTCGGGTGCTGGTCTTTGCCGGAACCGGCGTTGAGGATAGGCACGGGCCGCGAGGAGTTGGACAGCTCCCACGCCATTTTCTCGGCGAGACCTTTCTCAGGCGAGCGCATGATAATCATGTCGAAGTAGGAGGAGAAGGTTCGCACGGAGTCTTCGTGGCTCTCGCCCTTGAATTCGGAGGAGGTGGCCGCGTCGCGCACGGAACCAGTCGTGATGCCGAGAATCTGGCAGGCGGCCAGGTGCGAGAGGAAGGTGCGCGAGGAAGGCTGCGAGAAGTAGAGCATGGCGCGCTTGTGCGCCAGGACGTTCTTCAGGAAAAGCGCGCCCTCTTTTGACTTGTTGATGAAGCGAATCCTGTTTGCGAGCAGGCAGAGGCGCTCGAGCAGCGACCTGTCGAACTGCTGCGCGAAGAGCGTATGGTACGGCAGACCGCTGCCGTCTTCCCGTTCAAGGTACGGCTTCTTGTCTTCGAGTGCGAGCGCCTCGAAGTCCTGCCAGGATATCTCTGTGAGCTTGGCCATGTCGTCTCCTTCAGGTTCCGTGTAGCCGCGCCGCCAGACGCGACGGCACATATTTTACCATATTTTCGCAATCCGTGCCTCGTCCGCATTCGGCCAAGCCATGCCCGGACATGGCCCTTGGCTGCACTTATGGGCAGGGGTTGGCCGTGCGACGCACCTTCTTCCGCGTCCCCATGCGGGCCAGACCATACTATATATAGTGGTGTGGACAGGTTGTCTACACTATATGTTGATAACTTGTTGACACTCTCCCCCTTGCCAAAACACAATATATAGTGTATCATATGCGTCGCCTACACAACATAGGGTAGTGCGGGCGAAAAATTCCGAGGATTCCCAGTTAGAGGCACCGAGCTATGAACAATTTGACCAGGAAGATGACGATTATCAAGCGCAGCGGCGAGGAGAAGCCGTTCGACATCACGAAGATAGAGAACGCCATCCGCAAGGCGAGCCAGGCGGTCGACTACAAGGACGCGCTGTCTGAAGGGCGCATCCGCCTCATCGCCGAGGAAGTCGCCGGCGTGTGCGCCGCTCGCGACCGCGCCATGACCGTCGAGGAAATCCAGGACGTCGTCGAGACGAAAATCATGGAGTTCAACGCCCTGGAAATCGCCAAGAAGTACATCACCTACCGCTACAAGCAGTCCCTCCTGCGCCAGGCCAACACCACCGACAAGCAGATTCTCTCGCTCATAGAGTGCAACAACGAGGACGTGAAGCAGGAGAACTCGAACAAGAACCCGACCATCAACTCGGTGCAGCGCGACTACATGGCCGGCGAAGTCTCGAAAGACGTCTCGGCGCGCCTTCTGCTGCCGTCCGACATCGTCCAGGCCCACCGCGAGGGAATCATCCATTTCCACGACATGGACTATTTCGCGCAGCACATGCACAACTGCGACCTCGTGAACCTGGAGGACATGCTGCAGAACGGCACGGTAATCAGCGGGACGATGATAGAGAAGCCGAAGTCGTTCTCGACGGCGTGCAACATCGCGACGCAGATTATAGCGCAGGTGGCGTCGAACCAGTACGGCGGGCAGTCGATATCGCTGACGCATCTGGCGCCGTTCGTGGAGGTGTCGCGCCAGGCAATCCGCAAGGAGCTGGCGGCGGAGTGCGCGGATGCCGGGGTGAACATGGACGGCGCGGCGTTCGACCGCATCGTCGAGAAGCGCGTACGGCGCGAAATCAACAAGGGTGTGCAGACCATCCAGTACCAGGTTGTGACGCTCATGACGACGAACGGGCAGGCGCCGTTCGTGACGGTCTACATGTACCTTGGCGAGGCGAAGAGCGACTCGGAGAAGCGCGACCTCGCGCTCATCATCGAGGAAGTCCTCAACGAGCGCATTCTCGGGGTCAAGAACGAGCAGGGCGTGTACGTGACGCCGGCGTTCCCGAAGCTCATCTACGTGCTCGAGGAGCAGAACATCCATCCCGACTCGCCGTACTGGTACCTGACGGAGCTGGCGGCGAAGTGCACGGCCAAGCGCATGGTGCCGGACTACATCTCCGAGAAGAAGATGAAGGAGCTTAAGCTCTCCAAGGGCGAGACGGCGGGCAACGGCGACACGTACACTTGCATGGGGTGCAGGTCGTTCCTGACTCCGGACCGCTCCGGCAACGGCTACGACAACGTGGCCAACGCGCTGAACTACGAGCCGGGCAAGCCGAAGTACTACGGGCGCTTCAACCAGGGCGTCGTGA
>CAMZET010000058.1 GCA_947305825.1 uncultured Verrucomicrobiota bacterium | reverse complement strand
CAGAAACCGCGCGGTTCTCCGGCAAGTGCCGCCAGCCACGAAAAAATCGGGGAACCTCCAGTGGGCGGAATCGGCCGTACTTGCGCGGGCAGTGCAAACGGCGTTCGCCGGCATCGGCTACGCCTCTTGCCGCTGCTTGTGTAGCATGACGCGAGACTGGCGGATTATCTCCAAGAGCATGGATTTCGTGCGCCCGTTTGCTGTTCCTAGACCGACATGGGCGAAGTAGATTGCGCTTGCGAGGGGGTTTGTCCAGTCCGAGACGCCGTATCGCGCCGTAACTTCCGCCATCACGGCCGTGTCGAAGCCGAGTTCGCTCCAGGCGTCGCGCGACGAGGCGTCCTCGACGATTTCGCGCCATTTGACGCGGTAGACTGGGGAAGCGTCGTCGATGCCGGCGCCCATCTTGAGCTCGAAGAGCCAGGCGAGTTCTCGGCAAAGCTCCGGGCTGCCCGGATTGAGCCGCAACCCGTCGTCCCGCAGGAGACGGATTGCGGCCAAGACCCAGCGCCAACGGTCTTCGTGCGTCGGCATCATGATGGAAATGTTGTAGGCGAGGTTCCAGGCGGCGTAGCTCCAGACTTCCGGCGTATGCGGTTCGAGAAACGTAAGCGTGGAGGCGAGCTGGGAGAGCTCGACGTAGCGTCCTTCGTCCTGGAGGCGGTCGGCGCGGAACCAGACGGCCTCGGCGGCAAGGGAGCGCAATCCGCCGAGGGCGGCCATTGCGCTTTCGGCGACAAGCGGCGAAGAGTCGGGCCGCCGGAGCGCAAGGAGGGTTTGCGCGGCTATGCCGACGGCTGCGAGCGCCGCCAGGAACGCGCAGCGGACGATGCGCCGCCGCCGCGCTTTCACCTTGCCGGCATCAGGCAAACTCAACCTTCGCCTTCTCGCGCAGTTCCCTGACATAGGCGTCCATAGCGCGGCCGCGCGCCTCGTGCCGCAGGAAATCCTTTATCTGGTCGTGGACGTCCACGAGCGTCTGCTGTTCGCCGCCTTTTTCGTCTGCCTTGTAGATTATGTGGTAGCCGAACTGCGTGGCGACCACGTCGGAGACTTCGCCGCGCTTGAGCTCGAAGGCCGCCTTGTCGAATTCAGGGACCATCATGCCGCGCGAGAACCAGCCGAGCGAGCCGCCCTGGCTGGAACTCGGGCAGTCGGAATGCGCGCGCGCCTCTGCGGAGAAGTCGCCGCCGGCGAGGACGCGCTCGCGTATTTCGCGGATTTTCTCGAAGGCCGCCGCTTTCACGGCTGGCGGGTCCTTTTCCTCCGTCTTCACGAGGATATGTTGGCAGAGCACCTGGTGCGGCTTGACGTATTCCGCCTTGTGCGCCTCGTAGAAGGCCGCCACCTCCGCCTCCGTCGGGTCGGAGACGTGTGCGCAAGCCTGCGAGACGAGCATATTCACGCGCACACCCTTTTCAAGTTCGCGGCGGAACGCCTCTTCTGAAATCTTCTGCGCAGCGAGAGCCTTTTCGTAGTTCTCGCGGCCGCCTACCTGCTTCACGACCTTGGCCACCTCTGCGTCGACGTCCGCCGCCGTCACGGGCAGCGAGAGCTGCGACGCGCGCTCCAACAGCAGTTTCGCGCCTATCGCCTGGTCGAGGGCTTTTTCCTCCAGGCGCGGCATCGATTTCTTCACTTCGTCGTAACTCATGCCGTGGCTGAGATAGAACTTCACCAGGCGGTCGAGCTCGAACGCCACCGCCTCGCCGCTTATCGGCTCGCCGTTTACTGTCGCTTTCTTCATTTCAATATTGTCTGCTTGCGGGAATCAAAGGGAGTTTATCACGTGTCTGATGGAGCGTTCGCGCGCCTCGACCGACTCGCAGAGACGGAACTGCACACGGGCGCGGTTCAGGTTCTGCTCCGGCTTGGACGTCTTGAAGTAGACGTTGCCGGCGAGATAGTCCTGGAAGAACCGGAGACCGAGCTCGAACGGCAGAAGCCTGATGGAGTCGTAGAGGTAGGCGCGGTCGGCATCGGTCATGAACGAGCCGGCCTCGCGCATATAGCCCTTGCAGAACGCCGTCGCAAGGTCTTCGTCGAAGACCACCTTTGAGAGATTCGTCTCCTCCTCGCCGGCGGGGTTGCATATGGAGCGCAGCGCGTCGCCGAAGTCGATGTGTATGAGACCGGGCGATACGGTGTCGAGGTCGATCATTGCGGTGCCCTTGCCGGTGATTTCATCAATCATGATGTTGTTCACCTTCGGGTCGCCGTGGAACATTCTCTTGGCGAGTTCGCCTCTGGCGACGGCGTTTTCGAGCGACAGCGCGAGGTCGCGGCGCTCTTCGATGAAGCGAGCCATTCGCTTGGCCTCCATGGAAGCGCCCAGGAGTCGCTTGGCGTTTTCGCACTCCAGAGTCTCGTCGTATTTCGCTAGGTACTGGCTGGTGATGTGGAAGCCCGGAAGGGGGTCTGTCAGTATTCCCGGGTCCATGTCGCTGATGAGGTAGTGGAAGTGGCCGAGCGCGGAGCCGCATTCCAGGGCGTGTTCCGGCCCCTGTGCGACGTCGTAGGCTCTCGCCGACATGATACGCGTGATGACGCGCCAGACGTCGCCGTTTTCGTCGGTCACGTAGTCGGCGCCGCCTTTCGTCTTGACGATACGCGGCATCTGCCAAACGCGGTCGTCGCGCCCGGCTTTCGCGTCCGCCTGGAGCCTCTCGTGGCAGTGGCGCGTCACTTCGTGCATGTTGGCCATGATTTCCTCCGGGTGCGGGAACACGGCCTTGTTCACCCTCTGCAGGATTACCTGGGTTTCGGTGAACGTGTTGCGGTAGATGGCCAGGAACGTGTCATTGATGTTGCCGTTGCCGAACGGCGCGAGCGACACGAGGCGTCCTTTGACGTTGAACTCGTTTACAAGTACGCTCAGTTCCATGTGGTCTTGCCTCCTTGCGGATTTGCGGTTTCATCGCTGCGCGGCAGCCTACGCGACTTGGGGTCCGCCAGCAGAAAGTCGATATGACGTTTGGAGTAGTCGGCGCTGTTGACGACTACGCGGACCTTCGTGCCCGGGCGCCAGGAGCCGCCCCTTTCGTCGGAGAGGGAGAGGTCGTTTTCGTTGAATTTTACGAAAGAGCGTGAAAGGGCGCTGACGTGGAGGAGTCCGGAGACGGCGAGCGCGGGGATTTCGACGAAGCAACCGAATGGTTCGACCTTGGAGATGATGCCGTCGTATTCGGTGCGCGAGCCGGAGGCGATTTCGTTTTCGAGGACGCGGTATTTCTTCAGTTCGACGAGGGCGCGTTCGGCCTCGGCTGCGCGCTGTTCGGCCTGGTTGGAGCGCGAGGCCCATTCCTGCAGCACGTGCGTCGAGGGCTGGAGAGCCTTCGCCTGGCGGTGGCGCTTCTTGGTCTCGAGGTAGGTGGCGAGCTGGCGGTGCAGCGTGAGGTCGGGGTAGCGGCGTATGGGCGAAGTGAAATGGGCGTAGAACTCCTTTCCTAGCCCCCAGTGGCCGGAATGTTCGCCGTCGTAGTTCGCCCGCTGCATGGAACGCAGTACGAGCACCGCCAGCGTCGGATAGAGCGCGTCGCCCTTGATAGTCCGCAGGAACTGCAGAAAGACGTTTTTGTTCTGGATGTTGCCGCACTTCACGCCCATGGCCTGCACGGTGCGGCGCAGTTCAAGGAGTTTGTCCGGGTCGGGCGCCGGGTGGTATCGCGAGAGTATGTCTATGCCGTGTGACTTGAGTTCCTTGGCCACTGCCTCGTTGGCGGCGACCATGCACTCCTCAATCATCTGGTGGCTTTCGTCGTAGGCGACGGCTTCGAGCCCCGTCATCTCGCCTTCGGAGTCGAGAATGACTCGCATTTCCGGCGTTTCGAGGTCGATGGCACCGTTGAGGAAGCGCCGCAGGCGAAGCTGCTGCGCCAGCGCGTGGACTTCGCGGACGACCTTGGCGCCTGGCGGCTCGGGACGCCTGGCGGTGCGCGCCCGCTTCCGCCACGGGCCGCGAGACCTCGCCTCGCCGTCGTTTATCATTCCCATGACCTCTTCATACGTGAAACGCGCCTGCGAGCGGATTACGGTCTTTGCGAATTTCGCCTTCACCATTTCGCCGCGACGGTTGAAGGTCATGAACACGGAGAACGTCAGACGGTCTTCGCCGGGCACGAGCGAACAAAGTCCGTTGGAAAGTTCCTCCGGCAGCATCGGCAGCACGCGGTCTGTGAGATACACGCTCGTGCCGCGCTTGTACGCCTCGGTGTCGATGGCGCCTCCAGGCGCCACGTAGTGCGACACGTCCGCTATGTGAACGCCCAGGACGCGCCGCCCAAGGCCGTCGCGCTCCAGGGAAATCGCGTCGTCGTAGTCGCGCGCCAGCACCGGATCGCACGTGAAGACGAACTTCTTGCGCAAATCGAGCCTTTCGCCGGATGCCACTTCGTCGTCTGCGCTGGCGCCGCGCCCTCTGGACAGCAGTTTCGCTTCCTTCAATACGGCAGGCGGGAATGCCGAGCGCAGGTTGTAGTACTTTATTACCGCCTCCGAATCCTCGCGCGCTGTCTCGCCGGGTTCCAAGGCGGGTTTTTCATCCCGCCACGATTCGACGCCCGGCTTGCCGTCTCTGTGTCTGCCGTCTCTTTTCACCGTCTGTCACCGGGCACCGCCGCGCCCTCGGCCGCCTACAGGTTGTTCGCATTGCCCACGAGAACCGTGTTCAGGCTCTTGAGCACGTTCGATATCATGTCGTAGCTCTGGTCGCGCTTGCTTGTCTGCGACTGAAGCTCTATCATCTTCTGCTGGCTAAACGAATTCATCTCGTCCATCTTGGACTCCAGCGACGAGATGAAGTCGCTCGAATCCACGTTCGCGGAACTCGGGACGTTCTCGATTTCCAAGATGTTCGACAGGAAGTCCTTGTAAGTGTATGTATCGCCGTCGTATGTCAGGGTCTTAGAAGTCAAATCGACCGTTCCGGCGAGAATCTCCTCCTCGATTTTGGTCATGTGCTCGAGTTTCTCAGAGGCGTCCTCCATCTCGTTCATCAATGCGATGATGCCTGCCTCGAGGCCGGAGGCGCGCTGCAGGCACAGGGCCATGACCACCTGGCCGATGGAAAGCTGCCTGAGCGAACCATCGTCGTTGGTAATGCCGTCTATGGTGTAAGCCCGTGCCTGCTTGCGCAGACCCGTGTCGGGGTCAACCATGGACAAATCGAAAAATACGGCGTTTATGGCCATTCTTGCATCCTCCTTTGCGTACGCACATATTATACCATATTTTCATCGTTTCCGCTTGGGCAAACGGTGCGTCCGGCAATCCTGGCCGATTAGGCGGTGCGAGATGCGGCTATGCGTGGAGCGGCAATTTTTGGTAAAATATGTGGCATGACAGCACAAGAACTAGCGGAAGTGGCGGCGAAGGCCCTTGAGGACTGCAAGGGCGCCGACGTGAAAGTGTACGACGTTCGCGGGAAAAGTTCCCTGACGGACTATTTCGTGGTGGCGACGGGCACTGCGGCGCCGCATCTGAAGGCGCTTGTAGCCGCGACGCAGGTGGCGATGAAAGACGCAGGGTCGCCATCGTTCCGCACGAGTGGGGACCCGGAATCCGGCTGGATAGTGGTCGACTACATCGATGTCGTAGTGCACGTGTTTTCGCCGGAGGCGCGGGCGTATTATGCGCTGGAGCGTCTCTGGGCGGCGGAACCTGCGGCGAACTGATAGAAGGGGGGGTGCGGGCGTGGAATCGCTACGGGAACTCTACCGCATAGGCTTCGGGCCGTCGTCCAGCCACACGATGGGTCCTGCGACGGCGGCGGCGCGCTGTCTGGCTAGGGCGGCCGAGGCGGCGCGCTGGCACGTGACGCTCTACGGGTCGCTTGCCGCGACCGGGCGCGGGCATTTCACGGACCGCGCCATAGCGCGCGTGCTTGGAGAAGGACGCACCGAGTTTGAGTGGAAGCCAGGCGAAGTCCTGCCCCGGCATCCGAACGCGATGCGCTTCGAGGCGTTCGCGCCTGGCGGCGGGCCGCTTGGGTCGTGGGTGCTCTATTCGGTCGGCGGCGGGGCGTTGCGCGAGGACGGCGACGAGAGCGCCGCCCCGAAGCAGTTTTACGACTATGCCGACATGGCGGCCGTGCTGCGCAAATGCGCTGAGACCGGGCTTTCGCTCTGGCAGGTGGTAGAAGAGGCCGAGGACGCCGATTTCCCGCAGTATATGCGCCGCGTCCTGGAAGTGATGAATTCTTCGATTGACGCCGGGCTTTCGCGCGACGGCGTGCTTCCCGGCGGTCTGCGGCTCGAACGGCGGGCGCGCGCGATGTACCAGAAGTCGCGCTTTCTTCAGCCGGAGTTCCGCCGCACCGGGCTTCTGGCCGCCTACGCCACTGCAACAAGCGAAGAGAACGCCTCGCTCGGAACTGTCGTGACGGCGCCTACGTGCGGCTCCGCCGGCGTGATGCCGGGCGTCCTCAGATATTTGGGGGAAACGCTACAGGCGAGCACCGACGAACTCGTGCACGCGCTGGAGACCGCCGGCATATTCGGCAACGTGGTCAAGCAGAACGGTTCCATATCTGGCGCCGAAGTGGGCTGCCAGGGCGAGGTCGGCGTGGCGTGCGCAATGGCCGCCGCCGCCGCTACATACCTCTACGGCGGCTCTCCGGCGCAGTGCGAAACAGCCGCCGAAATCGGCCTGGAGCATTTTCTCGGGCTCACCTGCGACCCGATAAAAGGACTTGTCCAAATCCCGTGCATAGAGCGCAACGCGATTGCCGCAAGCCGTGCCATAGTCGCCGCCGAACTAGCCATACTTTCCGACGGACGCCACCGCGTCTCGTTCGACGAGGTGGTGGCGACGATGCTCCGCACGGGCCACGACCTGCCGTCGCTTTACCGCGAGACGTCTTCGGGAGGCCTGGCGGTGCACGTGAAGGCCTAGCGTCCGCCGCCGCTCTTGCCGGCGCTTTCGCTTCCTCTTTGCATCCACGCCGCAGTGTCCGTTTCCCGGACTTCGTCGTGAGAGCGGGCGATGCGCCGCAGTAGCGACTCGTTCGCAAGATAAAACCTGCAGGAAACGTCGAGCGGCGCAGGTCCGGATGCCGTGATGCGCAAGACGCCGCTGCCGGCGTCGGCGCCGCCAGGCACAATACGTATGCGCTTGGCGCCGATTGCGCTCCCGCTGGCGACGATGCGGCCGCCAGACGTGAATTCCCATCCGTCCACCTGTTCGCCGTTCGCGAGGTTTTCGCGCAGGACGAGGACGTTGAAGAGCCCGTTCGTCACTTCGTTGGCGAAGAGCTCGCGGCGCAATTTGCCGAATTCGGCCAGGGCGCGTGCGTCGTTTTCGTCCAGTCGCCCCTCTTTGTTCGGCGCGACGCCGATGTTCATGACGCCGCCGTTGCCGACGCTTGAAAGATAGATTCGCATGAGCGTCTCCGGCGATTTGGCCGAGGCGTTTTCGGAGTCGCGGTGGAACCAGCCGCGCCGCAGAGGGAAGTCCGCCTCGCAGACGCGGAATAGGTCGCCGTCCTTGGTGCCGGCGTTCATCATGGCCTTGCTGTAGGGTTTGCCGTCTTGCGAGGGAACGGTGGCGCGGGAGTCCGGCGAAAGTTCGCCGCGCTCATTGCCCGGCCAGCGCAAATCCGAAAATCTCCTGTCGCCGCCGAAGACAACCGCGTTCGGCTGGAGCGAGCGCATGAGCGGGATTACCTCGCCGAAGCGGTAGTAGCCTGTTGGAATGGTGCGAGTCTCTTTCGCGCCGCCGTACCATCCGTCGCCGCCGTTTGCGCCGTCGAACCAGAACTCGAATATGTCGCCGTAGGCGCCGCTGGCGAGTTCGCGCAGCTGCCCGGCATAGGTCTCGACGTACTCTTCGCGCCCGTAACCGGCGTTGTTGCGGTCCCAGGGCGAGACGTATACGCCGAAGTCGAGTCCCGCTCGCCGGCACGCCTGTTCCATCTCCTTGACGTAGTCGCCGCGCCCGCCGCGAAACCTCGTCGCTGAAATGTTGTATGACGTAGTCTTCGTCGGCCACAGGCAGAAGCCGTCGTGGTGCTTGGCGACGACCACGAGGCCGGAAATGCCGCCAGCCTTGCACGACGCCGCTATCGCGTCGGCGTCAAGCTCCGCCGCGTCCAGGAGCGAGGGGTCTTCGTTGCCGCCGCCCCATTCGCGCCCGGTGAACGTGTTCAGTCCCCAGTGAACGATGCCGATGACGTCGCGTTCCTCCGCCAGACGCCGCATCATCGCCTCTCCGGGCACCGGTCGCGCTCCGCCGC
>CAMZET010000057.1 GCA_947305825.1 uncultured Verrucomicrobiota bacterium | reverse complement strand
GGAGAAGTTCCTCGCTTCCCTGCGCGCCGAGGCCGCGAAGGCCGCCGCTTACATCCAGCAGCCGCCCGCCGCGCCGGCTCAGCCCGTCAACCCGCCGGCTCAGCCCGTCAACGCGCCGACTCAGCCCGCCAACGCGCCCGTTCCGGCGCCGGCGTTGTGATTTTCAAACCTACCCCCTTGACTTCGAAGGCCAATAAAGGGTAAAATATCTGCTCAACAGATTTCTCACACAAGGAGCACAAATGAAGGAAATGATGAAGACAGGAATTGCGGCGCTCGCCGTTGCGGCGTTCGTCCCCGCGTTTGCACAGGAAGTGGTTGCGGCCGATGCCGTCGCAGAGACGGAAGAGGTGGAAGTCGCAGAGACCGAGGCGGAGGATGAAGCCGTCCGCGAGTCGGTGGGCTGGACGCCGCTGGCGCTCGGCATAGCCACGCCTATTCAGTTGCCGTGGGGCTGGCGCAAGTGGGACGTGTTCGGCCTCGACCTCAATCTCCTTTATTCCGACGCGCCCACGGTGCACGGCCTCGACCTCGCCCTCGTCGCCCTCCAGACAATCGAGGATTCGAGCGGCGCTTTCGCTTCTCTCGCGTTCAATGGGGCTCGCAAGGACGTCGCCGGCTTCCGCGCGACTCTCGGCGTCAACTACTGCGGCGGAACCGTCCGCGGCTTCGAAGTCGACTCCATCGGCATCCGCGACAATGTCTACGGCGTCGATTTGAACATCCTCGGCGCGGTCCAGAAGAACGAGTGCGGGCTTGAAATCAGCACGCTCGGGAACTTCTCTTCCGTCGAGAGCTACGGCGTGACGATTGCCGGCGTCTGCAACATGGCGCGCACGGCCTACGGCTTGCAGGCGGCGATTCTTTTCAACCAGACCGAACAGCTCAACGGCTGCCAGATTTCGCTGGTGAACTTCGCGGACGAGTGCGTGGCCGGCTTCCAGATTGGCCTCATCAACATCATCCTTTCGAACCAGGTCAAGGTTCTTCCGTTCTTGAACGGATACTTCTGATAAGGGCGTCGGGCATGGCAGGGAAAAGTCCATTTCTGAAGAAAGCGACAGGTTCCGGGAAGGGGCCTGTCGCAGACAAGAAGAAGCGGCTTGGACGCGGGTTCGACTCGCTCCTTTCTGCCACGGCGCCTACGTCGGCGTCGGCAGTGGTTCCGGTGGAAAGTTCTCCCGCTGCCGCTCCGGCGGCGGCAGTTTCCGTTGCGCAGCCGCTTCCGGCTCCGGTTCCCGCTCCAGCCGCCGCTTCCCAGGCCGCTCCTGCGTCCAGTGCGCCAGACGAGACGCGCACGCAGGGCGTGCTGGAACTGCCCATCCTCGACATTCGCCGCAGCCCTTACCAGCCGCGACGCGACTTCAAGGAGGATGAGCTGCGCGAACTGGCGGACTCGCTGCGCAACAACGGTCTCGTGCAGCCGCCGACCGTGCGCCGCAACAAGGACGGCAAATACGAGCTTATCGCCGGCGAGCGCCGCCTCCGCGCCGCTCTACTCGCCGGCTGGCGCAAAATCCCCGTGACCCTCATCGAGGCGGACGACTTGACCGCCGCCGCGATGACCACCACCGAGAACCTCCAGCGCGAAGACCTAAACCCGATTGAAGAGGCGGAAAGCTACAAGACTCTCCAGGACGGTTTCGGCCTGACGCAGGCGGAGGTGGCCGAACGCGTCGGCAAAGGACGAGCGACGGTGGCCAACTCGCTGCGTCTGCTGGAACTGCCCGATGAAGTCAAAGGGCTGGTCTCGACGTCGCTGCTCTCCGTCGGCCACGCGAAAGTGCTGCTGTCAATCGATGACGAGAAGACGCGCACGCTTTTTGCGCGCGACTGCGTCAACGACTCGCTTTCAGTGCGGGCTCTGGAACGCAAGGTCGCCCGCCTGAAAGAGCCTGTCGAAGAAAAGCCTCGCGGCGTGCCGGACTTGACGAACTCTTACATACGCAATCTCCAGGATGCCTTGCGCCGCCATCTCGGCTGCGCCGTGCGCCTGACGAGCGGCATGACCCACGCCAACGGACGCCACGTCAAGGGCGTAATGGAAATCGATTTCTATGACAACGACGATTTGGACCGGCTCATACGGATGCTGGGGCTGAAAGTCGAATAGGAAAGGGGCGCGGCAGTGGTGGCGTTCATGCTGGCTGCGGCGCTTGCGTTCTCCAATACCGATGCGCACCATGCGTGGGATAGGGCTGGAGAATTGGTCGATAAGTGCACTCCGCGCAATCCGGGGACGACCGCTTCTCGTAGGGCTGCGAATTTCATAGCCGAGGCTGTCCGCGCCGCAGGCGCCAAGCCGCAGTTAGACCGCTTCCGCGCTTCCACGCCTGTCGGAGAAAGGACATTCACCAACGTCTCCGCCGAATGGGAGGTTTCACCGGGCGGTCCTTGGGTGGTGGTGGTGTCGCACTTCGACACGAAGCCCGGTACGCGCTGCCCCGGAGCAAACGACGGCGCATCCACGACTGGCCTCCTAATCGCGCTTTCGCGGGTGCTGACGCGCTCGCCGCCGCCGGGCAACGTCGCGTTGATGTGGCTTGACGGCGAGGAATCTATGCGAGCCTACACCGACGACGACGGCCTTTGGGGCTCCAGGCGGGCGGCCGCCAGGCTGGCGGAGTCGAGAAGGGCGGTAAAGGCTGTCATTTGCGTGGACATGCTCGGCGACCGTGACTTGACCATATCGATACCGCGCAACGCGACGCCCCGTCTTCGCGCCGTCGCCCACCTCGCATCTGCGGCGGCCGGCATCGAATGCCCCGTCCTCGACATCCACGAACTCGTCAAGGACGACCATATGCCGTTCCTGGCGCGAGGTTTCCCGGCTATAGATTTGATTGATTTCGAATACGGCAGCGAGCCGGGCTTGAACGACTATTGGCACACGGAGCAAGATACGATGGACAAGGTTTCCGCGCTCTCGCTCGAATCGGCCGGAAGCCTCGTCTGCGAGATGATTGAGATTTTGCATTCCGGTGCATGCGAACGCGGATTGCGCAAAATTGAAGCAAAGGATTTTACGGAAACATCCAGAAAGGGAAAAAGGCAATGAGAGCGACGGCAATATTGGCAGCGGTCATGTCCGTGGCATGCGCGACGGGAGCGTTGGCGAAGACTGTGGCGTTCGATTTGCGAACGCCGGCGGTGACGGCGAGCGAGAATGCCGTCGGCGGGAAGAAAGGCGACGCGACGGAGCTTCGGACGCTGCATTTTGCGGCTGGGGCGGCGGCGAGCGAGCCGCTTGAAGTTGGCGACGAGTTGGCGTTTTCGCTGTTCGACGACGTGGAAGTGCGCTTGCGCCTGAAAGAGAAGATGTCTTCACCGCTCGGCGGCGAAGTGTATCTGTCGGAAGCTGTCGATGCGCCCGGATTCGGCAGCGCTGTCGTGATGCGCACTTCGGACGGAGTATCGGCGACGGTGACCGATACGGCGTCCGGCAAGGTGTGGAACGTGTATTCCGGCGCTGGCGGCGTGACGGTGCGCGAGAGCGATTCGCGTGCTGTCGCGCACGGCTGCGGCGCGCTCGAGCCCGAACCGGCGCCGGAGGGTGCGATTAGTCCGGGTTCGCCGCGCATCGCCCGCGCCATTTCCGGCAAGGCGAACATAGACATTCTCGTCGCCTACGACTACGCGGCCGCCGAATGGGTCGAGGACAACGGCGGCATGACGAATTTCGCGACGCTGGCGGTGCAGAAGATGAACAGCGCGCTGGCGAACACTGGCCTTGGAGACAAATTCGCCTTCCGCCTCGTCGACGTGATGAAGGTGAAGACGAACGCCGGCAACAGCGTGAACGCCGCGCTGCCGAACTTGCATGCCGGCGCGGGAGCCTATGCCGCCGTCAAGTCCCGCCGCGACGCGGTTGGCGCGGACATCGTCACGCTGCTCATCGACTCCGATTCGAGCACGACGGGCGTGGGCTATTCGCTGAGCGACGAGGACATCGCCGGCTTTTCGGAGTGGGCGTACAACGTGTGCGCGATACGGGCAGTCGCTTCATCGCACGTGATGTCGCACGAAGTCGGGCACAACATGGGAGCCGGGCATTCCGACATACAGGCGGCAGACCCCGGCCCGCAGCTCTACGATTATTCGAGCGGCTACTATTTCACCGCGGGTGAAACGCCGTACCACACAATCATGGCGTACGATTCCGACGGCCGCTCCACGACATACTACCGCGAAACGCCGTACTATTCTTCGCCGTCCTACAAGTACGAAGGCGTGGCGGTAGGCGACGCGAAGCACGACAACACGCGGACGCTGGCGCAGACGTATGCGGCGGTATCGGAGTTCCGCGCTGAGGGCGGCCACGGCGGCATCGGCGGCGGCGAATACGTGCCGTCCACCTGGCTCACGACGCGCGACGAGGCTTTCGCCGCCGCGAGAGCGCAGGGCAAGAGGATTTTCCTCATTCGCGGACGCGACGATTGCGGCTTCACGCTCGGCACCAGAGACAATTCCTGCGAAAATCCGGCTATCAAACCGCGTCTCGCCGCAGACTACGTGCTATGGTATTCCAACAACGACAAATACAGCAAGGAATCTGGCAGATATTTCTACCGCTTCAAAGACGCTTCTGGCTACTGGCCGGACGTGGCGATAATAGACCCCGAATACGAAGACAACTACATCGTTCGCGCCAGCGGGCCGCAGAGCGTCTCCGACCTCACGGCATTGCTCGATTCCGTCGCCAAGACGCCGTTCCCGGTAATCGCGTCGGAAGGCGAATCCGCCGATGGCGTCGAGGTCACGTGGCCGGCCGTCGCCGGCGCGTCTTCCTACAACGTCTACAGGCTCGACGCCGACGACTACTGGGACGAATATCCGGCGAAATACGCGACAGGCGTGAAGGCGACGGCATACAGCGACGCGAATACCGTTCCCGGGCACGACTACTATTACGCCGTCTCGGCAGTCGTCGGCGGCGCGGAAGGACCTGTTAGCGACACCAGCATCGGCTATCGCCGTCTCGAGACGCCGCAGATAACGTCAATCACGGGCACGACCAGTTCGGCTACCATCGAATGGAATCCCATAGGCGGCGCCGGCGCATACATCATCTATCGGGCGACGGCGCCGGATGCCGTCCGCGAGCGCATCGCCGTCATCGGCGCGAGCGAGGACATGGCGTTCTACACCGATTGGAAGTACGAGCGCGGGCGCAAGTTCTACTATTCCGTTGCCGCAGCCGCCGCCGTAGAATGGATAGACTGGGAAAACGAAGTCTACGAGTTCCACAAGCTCAGCGAAGAGAGCGAGCAGGTCGAATACTGCAGCGGCATCCACGACGACGCGATAGAAGGTCTGGTCATAACGGGTCCGAAACTCGTCGATTTGTACGACGTGCCGGGCGGGAATTATTCAGCGACTGTCAGGACGAAGGACGGCGCCAGCGTCGCCGTCGTGCCCAAATGGACGGTCTCCGGCGTCTGGTGCGCTAAGATGTCCGAGACCGGCGAACTTGGCTTCCACCAGTACGAATGGAGCGTGCAGAACGTGGCGACGGCGACGGTGTCCGCCGTATACGGCGCGTACAGCAACTCGTTCGATACGGTCGTTTACGGTCCCGGTAGCGTCTACGTGACGGAATGCTCGATAGACAGAAACACGCTCAGCCCTACCTCGCCCGTGACAATCACACCAAAGAAAGTCAAGTGGATACGCCACGGCGTCGAAGAGGATGAAACGACCGATTTGAGCGACGTCATGTTCGGCTATTACTTGTACGGCGACGAACAGTACCCGCCGCGTGTCGAGGGCACTTGCACAGTGACGGTGCCGGACGGATTTTCGGCGTCGGACGGCACGTGCAGTATACGTCTGATGTCGCGTCCGGCGCGCGAACGCTACTACAGCTGGTCGCACGGGCCGGACAAGACGCTCAACTATTCGCCGGACGCGCAGAATTTCTCGACGGTGAGTTTCGACATGAACGGCGGCAGCGGCCAGGCGCCGTCTGTATCTTGCGCCGCCGGATTGCCGTTGCGTTCGTTGCCATATCCGGAGCGCAAGGGCTATTGGTTCAGCGGCTGGTACAATTCAACGGAGGGCGGGCGCAGGTTCACGGTGGAGACAGCCGCGTCTGCTGCAAATACGACGCTCTACGCGCAATGGTCGCCGATTTCTTACGTCATTCATTTCTATTCCAACGGCGGCACGGGCGAAATGTCCAACAGATATTTCAGCTATGACAAATCCTATGAACTGCCTGAATGCACGTTCGAGCGTCCTGGCTGGCACTGCGTCGGCTGGGCGAAGACGCCCGACGGCAAGGTCGCCTACGCCGCCGGCGAAAGCGTCCGCAACCTTTCGGACAGGAACGAGATGATATCGCTCTACGCGGTCTGGGAGCGCGACGTGAGCGTGTCGCTGACGCTCGACACGCGAGGCGGCACTCTGGAGGACGCGCCCGCATCCGCCGTCGTCGGCGTGCCGGTCGGCTACTTGCCCGAGCCCGAGCGCAGCGGCTGGCTGTTCGACGGCTGGTACACTGCCGCGACGGGCGGCGAAAAAGCCGGCGAGGAATTCGTCGTCACAGGCCCGACTACGCTCTACGCGCACTGGACGCCGCAGTTCGCCGCAATATCGTACACGTCCGCCGATGCGGCGAAAGCCGCCGCGCTCAAAGAAGGAAAACTCCTCTTCGTTCTCATGGGCGCCGATTGGTGCGGCTACACTTCCGTCGTCAAGAATTATGTGCTTTCGCTCGGTGAGTCTTTCACCGACAGATTCGTCTGCTACTATTGCAACGGCGACGTGGAGACGGAAAGCGAGTTGCGCTGGGGCGCATATCCCACCTATGCGGTGTTCGATGCGGCACGCTTCAACGCGAATTGGCGCGACGGCGTAATCGCGAGGGACGACGGCGGCGTCGAGGCGCGCGTGGCTGCGGTTCTGGCCGAGGCCATCGTCTCGCGCGAGCCGCAGAACCGCGCGTGGAAATACGAAATCAGCGGCGGCGTCGCGGTGGTCAAGGGCTGCGAGCCCGCCGACGGCGAACTCTTCATCCCGGCGACGCTCGGCGGCAAGCCCGTCGTCGCAATCAAGGACTACGCTTTCTTCGGCTGCGACAAGCTCACTTCCGTCACGTTCCCTGAAAGCGTGACGAACATCGGCGTTAAGGCGTTCAAGAACTGCACGTCCCTCAAGCGCGCGCCGCTCCCGTTCGGATTGAAGTATCTCGGCCAAGCGTCTTTCCAGAATTGCACGAGCCTGGAAAAGATAGAAGTGCCGCGCAACATCGACTATCTCTGGAGTTCCACGTTCGAGGGCTGCAGCGCATTGAATAACGTTTCGCTGCCGGATGGGTTGACTTCCATCGGGACGGCGGCGTTTTCTGGCTGCAAGTCGCTCCAATCCATATGGATTCCGACATCCGTGAAGCAAATCAAGTCGTTCGCGTTCTTCTCGTGCGAGTCGCTGTGGTATGTCTACCTTCCGACAAACGTGACGGCGGTGGGCGAAAAGGCGTTCAAGAACTGCGAGGCGATGTATTATGCGTACCTCCCGGAATCGCTGCGCACTCTCGGCAAGGCGGCGTTTTTCAATACAGCCCTAACCGAAGTCACCGTTCCCGGTTCAGTCGCGAAGGTGGACGACTACTGCTTCCAGAAGTGCCCGAAACTTTGGAAGGTCACGCTGTCCGAGGGCGTCCGTTCGACTGGCGCGAGCGTGTTCGCGAACGACGAAACCCTCGCCGAGGTCGTGCTGCCCTCCACGTTCGACGCGATTGGCGCGTATTCGTTCTTCCGCTGCACCGCTTTGGGGAACACGGGCATTCGCTACGGCGTCAGCGACACGTTCACGGTGCCGGACTCGGTGAAGAGCATCGGCGAAAAGGCGTTCAAGCATTGCAAGTGGCTGAAGCATCTTGAGCTCGGCGCGGGTGTGACGGAGATTCCGCGCGAAATGTGCAATTACTGTTTGCGACTCGAAGACGTGAAGGTCGCCTCTCCCGGCGGCGTGAAGTCGATAGGGCTCAGCGCGTTCGCGAACTGCCCGGCGCTCTTGGAGCCGCCGAGAGCGAAGTAGGCGAAAGGGAGAGCGCGACCATGTGCAAATCCAAACGCAAATCCGGCGCGGGCGAAAGCGAGCGCGTGCTGCGGGCAGACAGCCTTCTCGGTTTCGCGGCGGCGGCGGTCGCCGTCGCGGCGGTTCTGTGGACCGGCTCGCAGCTGCTGTCGCTCTTCGCCTCCGCGCAGCGCCTGGAAGGGGTCGCGGGCGCATTCGCCACGGCGTTCGCGTGGGCGGCGCTCGCGCTCGTCCTCGCTGTTGTCGCGTGGGGGCTGTGGCTTCTGCGGCGTCTTCCGAACGTCCCGAAAGTCTACGCTGCCGACTTTGCCGACTCGCCTGAAGCGTTCCGCGCCGTTTTGCAGCGCGGCTATCTGGCG
>CAMZET010000056.1 GCA_947305825.1 uncultured Verrucomicrobiota bacterium | reverse complement strand
TGCCGACGTTCACGTGCGGCTTTCCGCCGCGATCGAATGTTTCCTTAGCCATTTCTATGACTCCTGTGAGTTGTTTACCTTCGCTTGCTCACGCGCTTCAAATGGAGCCACCTAGCAGAATCGAACTGCCGACCTCTTCCTTACCAAGGAAGTGCTCTACCTACTGAGCTAAAGTGGCACTACCCAATGGGGCGCGAAAACTCGCATAGTATACCATATTTTCCCCTCCTAGCGCAAGGGGGGTTTTTTGTTTTTTCGCTGCCCTGTTTCGGCGCGGCGGCGGGGGCCTGCAAATGGCCGGGAACTCCGCCATTGGGGCCTGGCACTTCTGGGGCGAGGCGCGAGAGGATGTCGACGGCGGCGGCGGTAACGTCGTTGGTGCCGGAGAGCCACCGGCCGTCCGCTCGCTGCGCGCTCACAAGGCGTATGGCCTGTTCGGTCGCGGAGAGGCCGGAAATCCCGAACACGTCGTTGGTGGCGGCGGCGGCGGGAGGAGGCGCGACGTCGGCTGGAGCGCGGGCGAGCGCGTGTTCGACTTCGTTGAGGACGCTCTCTTCCAGGAATTCGTCGTCGGTGAGAGCCGGGAGCTCGAACGCGGCCAGAGCGCAAAGCGCACCGGACGCCGCAGCGGCTGCAACAGCAATTTTCGTCGTGACCGTCATTTCCGCTGCCTCCTTTTCCTGTTCCTCTTCTGCCGTTGTCGCTGTTCCCTCATTCCTAGAAGAACGACATCTGGCCCGGGAGTTCGGAAAGCTTGCGCCTGGTCTTGCGAGCGAGCCTGCGTTCTCCGCTGGCGTCTATTTCGCTTGACTCGAGGTTTTTGAGTATTTCGCTTGCGCGGGCGACGACTTCTGGCGGGAGGCCGGCCATCGCACCCACGTTGATGCCGAAACTCCTTTCGGCGACGCCTGGCGCGATGCGGCGCAGGAACACCACGCGCCCGCCCTCTTCCTTGACGCGCACGGTGTAGTTCTTCACGCCAGCGAGAATGTCGCTCAAGTCGGTGAGTTCGTGGTAGTGCGTGGCGAAAAGCGTCTTCGCCTTGCAGGCCGCCTTGCCGTGGAGGTATTCGGCGACTGACCAGGCGATGGAGATGCCGTCGAACGTCGAGGTGCCGCGGCCGATTTCGTCGAGGACGATGAGCGAGCGCGGGGTGGCGTTGTTGAGGATGTTGGCGGTCTCCTGCATTTCGACGAGGAAGGTGGAGCGGCCGCGCGCCAGGTCGTCGCCCGCGCCGATGCGCGTGAACACGCGGTCGAGCGCACCGATGCGCATCGCCGCCGCCGGCACGAAAGACCCCATGTGCGCCATGACGGCGAGCACGGCGACCTGCCGTATGTAGGTGGATTTGCCGGCCATGTTCGGGCCGGTAATCAGCATTATCTGGTCGGTCGTGCAATTGAGATGCGTGGAATTCGGCACGAACGGCTCGGCATCCGGCAGCTGCTCGACGATTGGGTGGCGGCCGTCGGTGATTTCGAGCGCGTCGGAGCCGTCGACCTCGGGGCGCACGTAGCCGGCGGCGAGCGCGCGGTCAGCGAGCGAAAGCACGGCGTCCAGTTCGCCTATGGCGGCGGCCGTCTCCTGTATTTCGGCGGTTTTGGCGCGGACGCTTTCGGCGAGGGAGCGGAAGAGCTGCTGCTCGCGGGCGAGGGCGCGTTCCTGGGCGCCGAGGACTTTGCTTTCGTATTCCTTGAGTTCCGGCGTCGTATACCTTTCCGCGCCTGTGAGCGTCTGGCGGCGGATGTATTCCGGCGGCGCCTTGTGGACGAAGGATTTGGGCACTTCTATCAAATAGCCGAACGCGGGGACGTGGCGGACTTTCAGTTTGGCGATGCCGGTGCGTTCCTGTTCGCGCGTCTGGTAGGCGGCCATCCAGCTTCTGCCGTCGGCGGCGAGGGCGCGCGCCTCGTCGAGTTCCGCGTCGAAGCCCGGAGCGATGAAGCCGCCGTCGGAGAGGAGCGCGGGCGGGTCGTCCACGATGGCGCGCGCCAGCAGCGCGGAGAGTTCGTGCTGCGGCGCCAGGCGGGCGTCGCCCGTGGCCTCGCGCAATTCCGGGACCGGCACGAGGGATGCGCCGAGCGCTTTCAGGTCGCGTGCGTTGGAACGCCCGGAGTCCACTTTCGCTATAAGGCGCTCCAGGTCGCGCACACCGCCGAGGAGCGTGCGCAGGCTGGAGAGCGCGAAACGGTCGTCGACGTATTTCTGGACGAGGTCGAGGCGGGCGTTTATGTCGGCGGGGCGGGCGAGCGGGCGGAGAATCCAGCTACGGATGGTGCGCGCGCCCATCGCGGTGCGCGTCACGTCGAGAATGCCGAGGAGCGACGCGGCGCGCTGGACGTCGCCGCCCGGCACGAGCTGCAGGTGTCGGAGCGTCGGGCCGTCCAGGACGAGCGCGTCGGAGGCGTCGCGCAGGCGCAGCCGCCGCACGTGCTCGACGCCGTGGCGCAACGTAACGTGCACGTAGTTCAAGAGAGCCCCTGCCGCGCACACGGCGTCGCTGCGCCCTTCCAGACCGAACCCGTCGAGCGAGACGACGTTGAAGTGGCGCGTGAGCGTGGCGAACGCGGCATCGTAGGAGAAAGTCCAGCGGTTTTCGTCGGTCGGCGCCAGGATTTCCGCCGGCCGGTAGCGGTCTACCGCCTCCTGCATCTTGGCCTCGTCGGGGAATTCCTCGACGACGAACTCGCCGGTAGGCAAGTCGAGGAGGGCGAGGGCGAGGCCGCTTGTCGCGGCGGCGTAGTTCGTGGCGCGCTCGTCCACGAGGCCGTCCTCGGTGACGGTTCCCGGAGTGACGATGCGGGTGATTTCGCGGCGGACGAGACCCTTGGCGGTGCGCGGGTCCTCCACCTGGTCGCACAGCGCGGCGGTCTTTCCAGCGCGGATTAGTTTGGCGAGGTAGGAATCAAGCGCGTGGTAGGGCACGCCGCACATGGGCATGCCGTTGCGCTGCGTCAGCGTTGCGCCGAGGATGGGGGAAGCGACGACGGCGTCCTCGGCGAACATCTCGTAGAAGTCGCCGAGGCGGAACATCAATATCGCGCCCGGCGGTATCTCGCGCTTCATGGCGAGATACTGGCGCATCATCGGCGTAAGCTGTTCGTTTGCCATCGGGGCTATTTCTCCAAAGGCGCGGCGAGGCCCTGCTGGCGCAGCAGCGCGGCGGAATTAGGCTCGCGACCCCTGAAGCGGCGGAACACGTCGAAAGCGCTCTCGCTGCCGCCGAGCGCCAGGATAGTCTCGCGGTATCTGGCGCCTGTGCGGCGCGTGGCCTCGTCGTCGTCCAGCCCCGCCTCCTCGAAGGCCCCGTAGCAGTCCGCGCTCATCACCTCGCTCCACTTGTAGCCGTAGTAGCCGGCGGCATAGCCGCCTGCGAATATGTGGGTGAAGGCGTTGAGGAAAATGTCCCCTTCCACCATGGGCATACCAAAGTGCGAGAATATGGCCTTCTTGACGTCGTCGGCGGCGCGCGTCTCGCCGGCGAGGTGCAGCATCATGTCGGTCTTCGCGAGAGCGAGCTGGCGGCGGCAGTTGGAAGCGGCGCGGAAATTCTTCGCGGCCTTCACCTTCGCCTTCAGGTCGGCTGGCAGCTCGATGCCGGTACGGTCGTCGAGGCACCAGTTCTCCATGAACTGCGAGGCGACCTCGACGGCGTCCCATTCGACGAGGTTGATGCCGGCGGCGTCTTCCTCGTCGACGCGCGTGAGCATGCACTGCAGCGCGTGGCCGAACTCGTGGAAAAGCGTCTCGACCTCGCGGAACGGCATGAAGCAGCGCCCCTCGGCGTCGGGGATGGGCAGATTGAGCACCAGCAGCGCGAGCGGGAGCTCGTCGCGGCGCGTGGAACGGTTGCGGAACTCGTTCATCCAGGCGCCGCCGCGCTTGAGCCCGTTGCGCACGTACGGGTCCACGTAGAAGTGCGCAATCGTCTCGCCAAGCTCCCGGACGCGGAAGAAGCGCACGTCCTTGTGCCAGGTCTGCGGGCGTTCGCCGGCCGGGACTTCCTCGACGTCTATGTCGAAAAGAACCTTGGCCATGCGGAAGAGCCCGGCCAGCGTCGTCTCGAACTCGAAATGGCGCTTGAGTTCCTCCTCCGAATACGAATAGCGCTCCTCGCGCAGACGCTCTGCGCGGTAGGCGACGTCCCAAGGCTCGAGTCCGGGGCCGAGCGCGGCCTCCTCTTCGCGCGCCGGAACGACCGTCGCCGCGTCCAGCTCGTCTATCATCGCGAACACCTTGGCGACGGAAGGGGCGCACTTTGCGGAGACTGAGAGCTCGGCGTAGTCCTGGTAGCCCAGGAGCGCGGCCTCTTCCTGACGGAGCGAGAGTATTTCGGCGATGCGCGCGGTGTTTTCCGGTGCGCGCGTCGAACGCGCCCGACAAAGCGTCTCGCGGACTTCGCGGTCTGCGCAATGCTTCATCGTCTGCGGGTATTCCGCGTCGTCAATCGTGTACGTCTTGCCGTCTTTCTCGAGCTTGAACGCCTTGGTGGCGTCGAGGACGGCGTTGGAGAAATCCATGGAGAGCGCTGCGAGGCGCTCCTGTATTTCGTTGAAGCGGCGCTTTTTCTCGCCGTCGAGGGCGACGCCGGAATGCTCGGCGCCCTCGCACATCTTCTGGAGGATGCGGCGGCGCACAGGGTTCTTCTCGGAAGCCGACAGCCGCTTGGCCGCGTCGTAGAGCGGGCGCGACTGCCCCACCCGAAGCGAAAACGCCACGATGCGCGGCTGGAAATCCTCCTCCACCTTGCGCCATTCGGGCGAATTGACGACGCTGAGCATATGCGCGACTTCGCCCCACTTGCGCCAGAGCGCAAGCGTGGCGTCGTCCAGGCGCCACACCAAATCCTCGTACGTGTCGCCAGGCGCGGCTTCCACCGCCGCCACGGCGGCCTCCGCCGCCTTCATCAGTTCCGGCAACTCTTCCGCCGCTTTCTCCGGCGTAACCTCATCCCACTTTGGAAAATCTTTCATGCCGCCCATTTTACCAAATTTTCCCCCGCCGCGCTTGACCGCGCTTCCCAAGACCGCAAACGACGAAGTGCTTCGAGCGGAAAAACCGGCGGGAGTGCGACTTCTACGCTCGGAATGTTCGGGATGCACACGCTCGTGCAGACTTTTCTCCAGCGGGTGAACCTGTCCGGTCCCCAAAAGGGCGAGAAAACAGCAGTCGAAGTGCCGTGCCACGCTTCAACCATCGAGATTGACGCCAGGCACGGCGTCGACTTCTTCGCCAACGCTGTCCGCAAAGAATGGACGGTCGAAACCGGGCGCACTTCCAGGGCGTGCCTTTCCTGCAGATTGGTCGCCTCCTTGAAAACCGAGTTGGGAACATTGTATTCGCCGTTCGCCTCGTGCGGCGGCTCGCCTCGCCGCAGGTTGAGCCGCATGTTTTGCGGTATCGGAAAAAACGCGCGCTACTGCCCGACGAGTTCCGCTCTTTCGACGAGGACGGAGTGCACTTCGTTCGTCAGGTTTTCAATGAGGTTGGCAACCTCCTTGAAGGTGCGGTTGTTTATCACGACTTCGTCCTCGTAGTTCGTCGGAAGCATCTCCGCCACGTCCTGGCCGCCCAGCGCGTCGTTTAGCGCCGCGCCAAGGTCGAAACGGAGCGTCCAGCCTATCGAATGCGCCACGTTAGACATGGCCACGCGAGTATTGGCGTTGATGTTCAAGCCTTGCGGAAGCTTTCCTTTGTCGATACGGTCCAGCATCGCCTTCGCGTCGCTGCTGGCGTCGGAATACATTGCTTCCTTGACACCGTTGAGCGTCTGCGCGTCCATCTTCGCGAATATGATTCCCATTACGAAACTGTTCACGAAGGAGGCCTCTTCCGCCGAGCCTCCGTCGAAGGACTTCATGACTTCAGTCTTGTTGCAGATGTCGGTTATGATGCGGTCCAGGGTGCACATGGCCTTGACAATCGCCTGCGGAGACGACCTGCCGGAAAGCCCCTTCAGCGCCGAGACGTCCGCCTTTGCGGCCAAATCGACGATTTGGGTGATGATGCCGCTGGGCAGGCTCTTACCCTCTAAGCTTAGGAGCTGCCGTATTCCGGCGTCTAAAACGCGCTTGTCGCCGCCCGCGGCCGAGCGAAGTTCGTCCACATTGGCGCGCAGGCCTTCAATCCGCTTGGAAATCTCTTCGTAGGAGCGGACCTGATTATCAGAGTTCAACAGGATGTTCTTTGCAATCGCGCCGCCCTTCGCCTGCAGCAAGGCCATGAGGTCGGCATCCCCCTTGACGTCCTCGACGAGCCTGTCGATAGCCTTGCCGGCGGACTCGAGATCCCATTTCTTGGCCGTCTTCACCGAGTTCTTTAGGATTTTGAGATTCGGGCAGGACTCCATGAACTTGTCCGCCGTATTGGCCACGGCGTCCAGGTCCAGCTCCGAGCCCTTCTTGCCAAGGAAACCCTTTAAGGCGTCCGCGACCTTTGGATCCGTTTTGGGATGTTCGACGAAATACTTGATTTTCTCGGCGACGGATTCGACATCGTAGTTCCTGAGGCCGCCCACGAGGTTCTTCAGGGTGTCAGCGGTCTTCGCGGTCTCCCTTTGGAGCGTCTCGGCGTCAGTGAAGCGGAGCGGCGTCGTGTTGACGTAGCCGTCTGTCTTGATAGTGGCGGTCCACTCGAACGCGAACGGCAGTTCCTCGGGGCTGCTGTAGCGAATGGAGATGTCACCCGTCGTTTCGTTCTTTGAGAGTTCAAAGTTTACGGCGCTGTGCTCGCTCGATACAATGCCGTAGCCGTTGAGTCCGCCGAGCAGCGGGCCGAGGCCGGACTGGCAGAGCATCATCATGGTCGAGGATGCCTGCGCCAGGTGGACGGAGCCGCAGAGCTTCTCCACCTTGTCGCAGATGTCGGGAATCTGCGCACGGCCCTCCTGCGATTTGTTCGTCTTGTAGGAAGAGCCGTCGGGGAATTTGAATTTGAAGCCCCCGTCTCCGGAGAGCAGCTGCTTGTCGTCCATGGAGTATTGTGCCGGTCGGATCAAGTCGCCCGCAAGCTGTTCGCGCGCCTCTTTGAGAGTGCCGTCGAACGCCCCGAGCGAAAGCGTGCCGGTCGCGACATATTTCGGGGTGGGCGGACGGACTCCGCCCTTCTGCAGCGCGGCGAACGCCTCCTCTATCGTGCATCCGGTCGTCTCCATCAGAGTTCCCATGGGACCGGTGAGATTCTTGGGATACTTCGGCGGTATGTCGTTGTCGTCGTCGCCCTCCATTTCAATCGCCCACTGCTTGAGCAAATCGTTCACGCCCTTCAACGTCGGGGTTTTCGCCTCGGGGAAGCAGGTCTTGACGAAAACCTCCGTACTGATCTTTCCATCGGTCATCAACCCCTCCAGTTTGTCGAAGTTCTTCATGACGCGACCGATGATTGTCGGGCGGTCGATCGGGGCTATGAAAGTGTCGGGGCGTTCCGAATACGTCAGCTTCGCGATGGCGAGATCGGAAACGAGCGGGAACGCCGCGTCGAGAGCCGCATAGAATACGCACCGTTTTTCCGGCGGAATGTTCGCGACCGTCTGGGTGTAGGACTGGCACAGGCCGCGCCCGAAAAACCGCATCGCCGAATTGTTCTCCAGTCCGAAGAGTTTTTCGGGATCCTTCTCCGCGAGATTGCATGCGTTGCCGACGGCGAAGTCTTCGAATACGAACTTCTCCATGCCGCGCAGGTTGTCCGGATTGATATAACTCCACGAGCCGTTGAGAACGGTCAGTCCGGTGTGTGCGTTGAAGTCCTCCCTTTCCGTGGACTTGAGCGCCGTGTAAGTGTCGGTCATCCACTTTTCGAACGAGTCGATAAGTCTCAGGCCGTTCTTGAAGTTGTCTGCGCTCTGCATGAAGCGCCCGCCGTAGTTCATTAGGCGGTTGGCCTTGGAGCCGGGCGTCGACACCTCCTCGAAGGCCTGCTCCACGGAGCAGCCCTTGACCTGCGCGAGAAGATTCGCAGCCTTGGCGAGTTTGGGCATCTCGCCCTTCGAATAGCCCTTGGCGAGCGCCGCCGGCTGCAATACTTCCTCGGCCCCCTTCTGCTTCATGACGCCGGTCGCGTCGATCGCCGTCTTGACGGCCATGATGCGCCGCGCCGTGAGCGGCTTGCCCTTGCCGTAGTCGGACATGAGCATCGCCTTCTGCACGCTCTTGGGGATGTTCTTCTCCCCGCCGAACATGTCGATGATGGCGTTTTTGAAGAGATCTCGCGTGATATTGTTCGCCGCCTGGTTCTCTTCCGAGCGCGTCCATTTGAACATGTGGCGCAAGGAATCGCCCTGCGCGGCAGTTATGGTGCGGCCGGCGAGCGGGCCGCCTTCCCCCGCGCGGGCGATCGCCTTCGTGTCGCCGGCATTGACGCTCTGCGTCGCGAAGTCCGTGAACGCCTTGAACGTCGCGTTGTATCCGTTGATGTCTAGTGCCATTGTTGTCTCCTGTT
>CAMZET010000055.1 GCA_947305825.1 uncultured Verrucomicrobiota bacterium | reverse complement strand
GGTAATCGACCTTTTTCATTATTTCGCCGAGACCATGCTTCTCCCACAACCCATCGCTCTTGAAATTGTCGCCTATGTTGTATTTCAAATCATACCACTCGCTGCGCCCATAGGGTATGCATGTAAAACACTCGCCTTTGGCAAGCGAAAGCGCGGCAAATCGGCCGGCAGGGACGTTTATAACCACGTTGTCGCCGGCAAGTTCCAGCCGGCAGTGGGCACAGTCCACGTAAACCGAGCCGTCGCCGAGTTTTTGAACGAGTTCGCGCGTCGAGCCAATGTGGAAGAAATCGCACTCTCCGGCAGCGACGTTCACGTGAAACGGCGCATAGCCGCCAAGCAGCATTTTGGGGAATTCGTCGTATATGTCGCCGGAAATCGGAAGTTCCGTCATGCGCCGCGCAGTCGGAGCATCGATGAACAAGACGCCTGTATCAATGAGGTGGAAGCCGTCTTCAAGTTGCGGCTTTTGCAGGAAGCCGACGACACGGTGCGCAAGACCGCCGCCATCTTCGCCAATGATATAGACTCCGTGTCTGCTGGCTACATCAGCAGGAGCCTTGAACGCAACGCCCGTGACGCCCGCAGAGGAAAAATCCATTCCCTCGCACTCAAAGACAGGCAGCACGTCGCCGGATACGACAAGAACGCCTTCGTCCGGCAAAGGAAGGCGCGACATCGCTTCGACTATGTGATTCAGCAGCGGCATCCCGTCGCGCAGCGGCACGAAAGCCTTGCCCATGGCGGCGTAGCCGGGCGTACGGCGGGCGTCACCGCCGGAATGGACAATCAGCACCTTGCGCCGAGCGTCAGCGGAATATCCGATTTCGCGCAGTGCGTTCACTGTCGCACCGAGCGATCCGACGCGCCTGTCGCCCGGATCCGAAACGACCACGTATCCATTGCGCCCTTCTATCTGCGCCCGATACCCTTTAGCCTGCGCTTTGTTCGCAGCCGTGATAATTACATTGTCAAACACGATGCTCCTTTTTTAGGCAACTAAATACTGCGTCTCCGGCATTACGCGAAACCGGCCCGCACCAAATCCTCGAACGTGAGAACACTTTTCCCGCCCAAAGGCTCCGATTGCGACGCGACGTGGCTTGCGGCGTTTTTCGAAACATACTTGCCTACGACATCGCTTTCCAGGTTCACCATGTCGCCCGGCCGCCGCAAGCCCAGAGTCGTGTGCGCAAGCGTCGATGGTATCAAATCGACAGTCAGCCAATCCTCGCCGAGACCGGAAATAGTCAGCGACACGCCGTCGATTGCAATCGAGCCCTTGAGAACGGACTGCGCGGCGATTACGCGCCCGCAACGAACCTTGAGCTGGAAATCGCGCCCTCGCGGAGTCTTCGCGACGATTGTGCCTCGCCCGTCGACATGGCCTTGGACGATATGGCCGCCGAGAGCGGCTCCCGCTCTCACCGCTCGTTCCAGATTGACTTTCGCGCCCGGCGCGAGTTCCCCCAAACCCGAGCGAACCTCCGTCTCCCGCAGCACGTCGGCGGTAAAGCGGTTCCCGGAATGGCGGGCGACCGTCAGGCAAACGCCATTGACGGCAATGGATTCTCCATCGGAAAGCGGCGTGTTCCAAGGCTCGAAAGCGAACTCCAGGACAAGCCCGGCGCCACGCGAGACGCGCTTCACGACGCCTATGCGCTCTACCAGTCCTGTAAACATTTCACCTCCCTGACTACTGTGGCATCGTCGATGCGGCGCGTACCAACGACTTTTGGAGCAAGGACGGTTATCCATTCGTCTACGAGGCCGGCCTCGGCGAGAGAGACGGCTAGTTTCATGCCTCCCTCGCAAAGTATTTCCAAAGCTCCGGTGCGCTCCGAAAACGCTCGCAGGCCGTCTTCGAGCGACTTCGCGGCAATCACGCCGCCGATGGCGCCCTCGCCGTCTCGCGCCCAATCGCGCAAAGAGCGCGGCACGACGCTGCGGCCAATGCAAAGTATAAAGGTGCGATGGCGGGCATCGTCGGAAAAGACCTGCCAGTTGCGGTCGAAGCCACTAGCGGACGTGGTGACTACGAGCCTCAGGAGATTTGGATTGTCGCCTTGGCGGCATAGAAGCGACGGGTTGTCGCGCCTAAGCGTATCGGCGCCGACCATGACGGCGTCGACCTTGTTTCGCAAGGCGCCGGTTTTCGCTCTGGCGGCGGCGCTGGAAATCCATTTCGCGTTGCCTTCGCCGTCGCATATCCTGCCGTCGAGAGACATGGCTATTTTGACGGTGACGAAAGGCAGACCCTGCTTCGGGCCTGGAGCGAAGACCTTGGAGAAGCCGCGTATCAGACGCTCCGCCTTGTCAAGGAGTTCTCTTGGAGCGCGGAGGCGTTCGCAGGCGACGCCGGAGGCGGCGAGTTCGGCGCGTGCGCGTCCGGCGTTGCGCGGATTCGGGTCTATGACGGCATAGACGACGCGTGCGACGCCGGCGGCGGCGAGGGCGTCGGTGCAGGCGCCGACGCGCCCCGGCCTGGAACACGGCTCAAGGGAGACGTAGACTGTAGCCCCTTTGGCGCGGATGCCGGCGTCGCGCAGAGCCTCTACTTCGGCGTGCGCATCGCCAACCCGCTTGTGCCAGCCGCGTCCGACTATTTTGCCGCCCTTGACGACAACCGCACCGACGCTAGGGTTCGGGCGCGTGCGGCCAAGGCCGTTTTCCGCAAGCGAGAGCGCTTCGGTCATGAAGAAGGCGTCTGCGCTCCCGTTGAAGGCGTCTGCCGCTTTGCGTCCGGCGCCGCGTTTCATTGCGCGCCGCTCCCGGCCAACGCCTTAAGCGCGGCCTCCTGTTTCATGCGTTCCTCTTCCTCGGCTTTCGCTTTGGCCCGCGCTTCGCGAGCCTTAACCGTGCTCTCGCTTTTGGCGAACTTGTCCAGGACGCTGTTCACGAAAAACCGCGCCTTGGGCGTCGCATACCAGTTCACAAGGTCGACCGCCTCGTTTATGACGACCGGCACCGGAATATCGGTGTAATAGAGTTCCCAGCAGGCGAGACGTATGGCGGCGCGTTCCACCGGATTCAAGCGGTGCATTTCCCAGCCTTCCATCAGCGGCGCCATGCGCGAATCTATTTCGCTGATGTGCTCCATGACGCCGCGATAGCGGTCTTCGGCGAAAGTCCGCATCTTGCCGCGGATATCCTCGCCGCCGGTGCCGCCCTCGTCGCGCTCGAGCGACTGCACCTGCTGCCAGAAGCGTATGCGAAAAACCACGTCGTCTTCGGGCGGATTCAAATCCGCTGCTGTAAGCATTTGAATGGCCCATTCTCTTCCCTGACGCCTTGATATGTTCATCGCTTTGCTCCCGTTGCTTGATGTGATGTTGCCTGAAAAACCGTACGCGCCGCCCGGCGCCGCTAGACTTGCCTGTATTTGCGCACCGCCTCGTCGAACGCCGGTGAGCCGCAGAAGCCGCATGGGCGGAATTCCGGGCAGAAGCCGCGATAGACGCATTCCGGCACGCAGCACTCGGCGAGCTCCGGCTCGGCCTTGGCTATTTCGTCCACGACTGCGCGCCAGGCCGAGCGCGTCTCCGCGCTCGCCTGGCCGCAAAGCCGCCGCCGCGACATGAAAATAACCGCCTGCGCGTTCGCGAAGCACTCGTGCACGACCGGCGCGTCCTGCGTCTTCGCCGTCCGGTCTTCGCCGGTGCGGTCGCTGCGCTGCGTCGATACGAAATGCTCGATGCCGAACTTGTGACGCACGAAATGGACGCTGACCCAATACGGCAAATCTTCCCACTTCCAGTTGAAGGTCAGTTTCCTGATAGGCGAATGCTCGGCGAGGAGGATGCGCTTCTTCCATTTCGAGGAAGGCTCGCCCTCGCCTTCGGAAAGGCGGATGGTGGTGCGGGCGGCATCGGCCACCTCGCGCCACGTCCCTTTCACCTTTAGAAACTTCACCCTCATGGCCGCATCTCCATTCTTCGCGCTAGCGAACCACGAAATTGACCATCCTCTTCGGAACAGCAATCACCTTGACGATGGTGCGTCCTTCGAGGAATTTGGCAACGTCCGGGCTCGCCTTGGCGGCGGCCTCCATGTCGGCCGGCGTAGCGGCGACCGGGACGCGGACGCGGCCGCGCAGCTTGCCCAGGACCTGCACCGGGATTTCGATTTCGTCCTCGACGAGCGCCGCCGCGTCGAACGCCGGCCACGGCTCGTAGGCGAGCGTGTCCGCATGGCCGAGGAAGTTCCAGAGCTCCTCGCCGAGATGCGGCGCGAACGGCGAAAGGCACAGCACGAACTTCTCCGCCATTTCGCGCGGCAGGTTCCCTGCGAGCTTCGATTCGTCCTCCGCTTCGTTCACGAACACCATCATCGCCGAAATGGCCGTGTTGAACGCGAGAGCCTCCAAATCTTCGCCGACTTTCTTGAGCGTCGCGTTGAGCGTCTTCGCCTCCGCCTTCGTCATCGCCCGCTCGACGAGCGGCGTCTCCGTCACGAGCCTGTTGACGCGCTTCAGGAAGTTGTGCACACCCCTGACGCCGTTCGTCTGCCAAGGCTTCACCACCTGCAGCGGCCCCATAAACATCTCGTAGAGACGCAGCGAATCCGCGCCGTAATCGCGTATCACGTCGTCGGGATTGACGACGTTCTTGAGCGACTTCGACATTTTGGCGGGGAATTCGGAGAGGAGTTCCTTCTCGCCGCCCTCCTCGGCGCCATATGGTTTGCCGTCACGCCACTCTATCTTGTCCATCGGCACCAGGACGCCGCGCGAAGTCTTGTACGCCATGCCGAGAATCATACCCTGGTTCACCAGGCGCTGGAAAGGTTCGCTCGTCGGCACGAGACCGAGGTCGAACAGCACCTTGTGCCAGAAGCGCGCATAGAGGAGGTGGAGGACGGCGTGTTCGGCGCCGCCGACGTAGAGGTCGACGGGCAGCCATTCCTTCAGGAGCTGCGGGTCTGCGAAAGCCTTGTCGTTGTGCGGGTCGATGTACCTGAGATAGTACCAGCAAGAGCCAGCCCACTGCGGCATGGTATTCGTCTCGCGCACGCCCTTGCGACCCGTCGCCGCGTCCACGACGTTCACCCAGTCCGTCGCCTTGGCGAGCGGAGGTTCGCCGGAACCGGTCGGCTTGTAGTCGTCGAGTTCCGGAAGGGTGAGCGGGAGGTCGTTTTCGTCCACTAGGCTTTGCGTGCCGTCTTCCCAGTGGATGACGGGGAAAGGTTCGCCCCAGTAGCGCTGGCGCGAGAAAAGCCAGTCGCGCAGCTTGTACTGCGTCTTCGCCTTGCCAACCCCCTTTTCCTCGAGCCACGAAATCATCTTCGCTTGAGCGTCGGCTACGTTCAGGCCGGTGATGAAGCCGCTGTTGACCATGACGCCCGTCGCGCAGTCGGTGAACGCGGCCTTCTGGACGTCCTCGCCGCCCTTGACGACTTCGATTATCTCGATGCCGAACTTCTTGGCGAATTCCCAGTCGCGGTCATCGTGCGCCGGCACGGCCATAATAGCGCCGGTGCCGTAGGACGCGAGAACGTAGTCGGAAATGTAAATCGGGAGCGACGCGCCGTTGACGGGATTCACGGCGCGGACGCCTTCGAGGCGCACGCCCGTCTTTTCCTTGCTCAGTTCCGTGCGTTCGAGGTCGCTCTTCGTGGCAGCCTTGCGGCGGTATTCCTCGACAGCGGCCGCGTTCGCGAGAATTCCCTCGTCGAGCCACTTCTGCACAAACGCGTGTTCCGGGCTGACGACCATGTACGTGGCGCCGAAAAGCGTGTCGCAGCGGGTGGTGTAGACGGTTATCTTCTCGCCGCGCCCCTCGAGCGCGAAATCGACAAGCGCACCTGTCGACTTGCCAATCCAGTTGCGCTGCATTTCCTTGACGCCCTCCGGCCAATCAAGAGTGTCGAGGTCGGCGAGGAGGCGTTCTGCATATTCTGTGATGCGGAGCATCCACTGGCGCATCGGGCGGCGCACCACGGGATGGTTGCCGCGCTCGGAGCGCCCGTCTATCACCTCTTCGTTCGCAAGCACCGTCCCCAGCGCCGGGCACCAGTTCACCGGCACTTCCGCGACATAGGCCAGCCCCTTCTTGTAAAGCTGCTCGAATATCCACTGCGTCCACTTGTAGTACTTCGGATCGGTGGTGTTCACCTCGCGGTCCCAATCGTAGGAGAAACCGAGCGAACGTATCTGCTCGCGGAAGCGGTCCACGTTCTTTTTCGTGGTGATTGCCGGGTGCGTGCCCGTCTCGACGGCGTACTGCTCCGCAGGAAGACCGAAAGCGTCCCACCCCATCGGGTGCAGGACGCTGAAGCCTCTCATTCTCTTGTAGCGGCAGAGTATGTCGGTCGCGGTGTAGCCCTCCGGATGGCCGACGTGCAGGCCGGCGCCGGAAGGATACGGGAACATGTCGAGGCAGTAGAACTTCCTGTCGCCCGGCTTGAGTTCTCCCGTCTTGAACGTCTTGTTCTCAAGCCAGTATTTCTGCCATTTCTTCTCTATCGCAGTGAAATTGTATTCGCTCATCTTGCGTGTCGAATATGTCTGAAGCGGCTTCAGGAGCCGCTCTTGAGGTTTTCGGCGTGTTCGGCCACCGCCCTTGCGACGAGGCCGGAGACGTCGTTCGTCGCCGCCGCGACACCGGATTTGACGGCGTAGAAAATCGCCTTGTGGGTGGAATTGCCGTGGGTTATTATTACGGTGCCCGGCACGCCCAGGAGCGGCGCGCCGCCGTACACCTCCGGGTCCATCTGCTTCTTCAGCGCGTTGAACGCCGGCTTGAGCATTAGCGCGCACACCTTGCGGAAGAGCGTCTTCTTGAGCTCCGCCTTCAGCCAGCCGCCTATCGCGTGCGCCACGGACTCCACCGTCTTCAGCACCACGTTGCCGACGAACCCGTCGCAGACCGCCACGTCAATCTGCCCGCCGCATATGTCGTGCCCTTCGATGTTCCCGACGAAATTCAGCCCCTTGACCTTCTTCAGCTCGGGATACGTCTCGTGGGTGAGCTGGTTGCCCTTGCAGTCTTCCGTGCCGATGGACACGAGCCCGACCGCCGGCTTTTCGCGCTTCAGCACGACGTGGGAATACACGTTGCCCATGATGGCGAACTGCACCAGCCACTCCGGATGGCAGTCCATGTTCGCGCCGGCGTCGAGCAGCAGCAGCGGGCGGCTGGGCGTGTTCGTCGGCAGCACCATCGCTATCGCCGGACGCTTCACGCCGGGTATGCGTCCGAGGTTCAGTATCGCGCTCGTCGCGACTGCTCCGGAATTGCCGGCCGAAACGAATGCGTCCGCACGCCCGTCTTTCACGAGCCGCATCGCGACGTTAATCGAGCAGTCCTTCTTCTTGCGGACCGCATCGACCGGCACGTCGTCCATCTCGACCTGGTCAGGGGCGTGGATGATTTCGAGCCTTCCCGACTCGATCGCCCGCTGCGCGAGCTGCTTGCGGTCTTTCGAGAAGCGTTCGATTACCTTCTGGATTGCGGCCATCTGGCCGACGAGCAGGATTTTGACGTCGCTGATGTTGCACGCGGCCTCGACCGCGCCGACGACAATCTGCTTGGGCGCGTAGTCGCCGCCCATCGCGTCTAGAGCAATTCGCGTCATGCCTTCAAGTCCCCTTCTAGCCGGCGAGCCTGAAGCCCCGTCCGGGCCGTTGCGCAGCGGCCTCAGACCGCGACGGTGACGACTCCGCTGCGGGTCCTGAGCTTGCCGCACTTCGGGCACGCGCGGTGAAGGCGCTTGGCCGCGCCGCATTCAGGGCACGTCTCGACAGCCGCAAGTATCGGCTTCTCCAGCTGGCCTACGCGCTGGCGCTTGCGCATTTTCGACTTCTTGTTCTTTGGGCTTGCCATGTTCTTGTCTCCTTTGCTTTAAAACCCTCTTGCCTCAGCTTCCTTCGCCGGACCGGGGCTGCTCCTTCTGTGAAAAGCTGCTTTCGTCTATGGCCTCGAGCGCCGCGGCAAGCGCACCCGCGCAGACCGCGCCCTGCTCCTCCTGCTCCACTCCTTCGCAATTCTCGTCGCACACGGGGTAGTTCGGGAGTTCCAGCAATATCGCCTCGCGGACGTCCTCGCCGATGTCAAGCTCGTCCGTCTTCTCGTCAATCTCGTACGACGCCGTGAAGTCCTCGACTTTGACGGTAGTATCGAAATCCTTGCCGCAGCGCGAGCAGACGAGGTCGAAATCCTGCTCCAGACGGCCGCGCACAAGCGCTTCGGACGTGCCGAAAACCTGCACGCGCAGCGCATAGCGCACGGGTCCGAACGGGTGCACAAGCTCCTCGTCGAGGTCGATGACGTCGGCTTCGCCCTCCAGAGTCTCCCCTTCGGGCTTCATCCGCGCCAAGTCTATAGTCAATCTTTCGGCCATGAGCAACATATTTTACCAAAATTTCCGCCAGCGGTCTAGTAGGAGACTGCGTTGCACAGGGCGACAGCATTTACCTCCATCCCGCCCCGCCCGCCCAATGCCTCGCACCGCCCCACTCCTGCATCTCCTGTCTTC
>CAMZET010000054.1 GCA_947305825.1 uncultured Verrucomicrobiota bacterium | reverse complement strand
GCCCTGATGTTTTTTTCATGCGCCCCTTGCTAATTCCCGTAGAATATGGTAAAATTATCTCGCTATGAAAATTTGGTCAACGTTTTGGAACGGCATATTCGCAAACAACCCGATATTCCGGCTGGTGCTGGGGCTGTGTCCGACGCTTGCGGTGACGACGAGCCTCGAGAACGCCATAGGCATGGGCATGGCGGCGACGTTTGTGCTGGTGTGTTCCAACGCGCTTGTGTCGGCCTTGCGCAAGGTGATTCCGGCGGCGGTCCACATACCGTGCTACATAGTGATAATAGCGACGTTCGTGACGGCTGTCGATTTGCTGATGCAGGCGTTTCTGCCCGAGCTTTCGGAAAGCCTTGGCATATTCATTCCTTTGATAGTGGTTAACTGCATCATACTCGGGCGAGCGGAAGCGTTCGCGAGCCGCAACGGGGTGCTGATGTCGGTGGCGGACGGAATAGGTTCCGGGGTAGGTTTCACGCTGGCGCTTTCGCTGATAGCGGCGGTGCGCGAGGTAGTGGGCGCGGGGTCGCTGACGGTGTGGGGCGAGCTGGCGGTGAAGGGGCTAAATCCCGGGCCGGTGACGCTTGCGATACTTCCGGCGGGCGGTTTCATAGCGCTCGGGCTTCTGCTAGCGGCAATCAACCGCATAAGCGAGTGGAGCGCGCGGCGCCACGGCGCGCCGGCTCCTCTGCCGCTGAACCTCGACTGCCGCCACTGCACGCTCTGCCCGGCCGGCAAGACCGCGGCCCCCGCCGAAAACAAGCCCGCCGCAGCAGCGGCCGCCAAATAGGAGGAACCGCCGCAAATGAAATGCCCCAGGTGTGGAACCCTAGACGACAAAGTGCTTGATTCGCGCACGGTGCGCGATGGTGCGGCCATACGCCGCCGCCGCGAGTGCACGGGCTGCGCACTGAGGTTCACCACCTACGAGGAAGTCGACCGCGACGATACTCTCGTCGTCAAGCGCGACGGCACGCGCGAGCCGTTCGACCGCCGCAAACTGGGCCGCGCCATCCGCCGCGCCTGCGGCAAACGCCCCATCAGCGACGACCAGATCCGCACCATGATAGACAATGTCATTTCCGCTCTCGACGCTTCCGAAGTCACCAGCGACAGCATTGCCGAACTCGTCATGGATCAGCTCCAGAAGACCGACGAAGTCGCTTACATCCGTTTCGCAAGCGTCTACCGCAAGTTTACAGACGTCGCACAGTTCCTTTCAGCCATAACGGAGATTGTCAAGAAATGAAGAGCGAATTCAACAGACCTCCCATACGGGTCGCCATGATGGGGCTTGGGCGAGCCATGATGCAGGAGCATTATGCGTTCTACAAGGAGCATCCTTCGCTTTTCAAGGTGGTGGCCGCCTGCGACATGTCGCGCGAGCGCCGCGACCAGGTTTCGATGGACTATCCCGAATGCAAGATGTTCCGCCAGTTCCAGGACATGCTCGACGAGCGCGACATCGAGCTCGTGGACATAGCGACGCCGACCGTTGACCATGTCAAGAACACGATGATGAGCCTTGAGCGCGGGTTCTGGACGCTGGTGGAGACGCCGCTTGCGCTCAGCATGGAAGAGGTGCAGGTGATACGCGGCGCGGCGTCAAAGGCGAGGAATCGTCTGCTCGTCGTCCAGAGGGGCATGTATTCGCCCGACTATCTGCTGACGCGCCAGGTAATGGGCGACTCGCGTCTCGGCGAGATATACGAGCTTCGCATACGCAACGAAGACTTCATACGTCGCGACGACTGGATGACGGTCAAGCGCCTTGGCGGCGGCGCGGCCTATTATGCCATGAACGACATGATGCTCCAGGCGATAAAGCTCATGCCGAGCCCGCCCGTTCAAATGTGGAGCGAGCTCAAGCGCATCGTCTCGCTCGGCGACGCCGAAGACTACGCCCACATCTGCCTCAAGACCCGTTCGCAGCTATCCGTGGACATCGAATACAACGGCGGCGTGATTCTGCCAAACCGCCAGCCTTCATTCGTCATACGCGGCGAGCGAGGCGAGTTCTCGGTGAAGCCGGGCGCTTCCGACGGCGTGCTTTCCGTCATAGACCCGAAGTTCAAGTTCCCTCGCCGCCGCTCCTCCGTCCGCACTCCGGACATGGTCGATTTGCACGAGGATATCCCCGTCACCACGTTCCCCGTGTCGCTGAGGAAGGGCACGGAGTGCGGCCAGGGCGCCTTCTGGAGGCACGTCTACGAAACGGTGCGGACAGCCGCGCCTTTCCCGTTCTCGCTGGAGGACTCCATCGAGGCGCTCAAGTTCTCCCACCTCATGAAGAAAACGAGCCCGTTCGGAAAATGAGCGCAATGACACAGAGTCTTGAAGATTACCTGGAGGCAATCTACGTCTTCGTGAAAGACGAGCAGCCGGCGTGCGTGCGCGACATCGCCAAGCGCCTGAACGTCAAGATGCCGAGCGTCGTAAAGGCCATACACGAGCTGAAGAAACTCGCGCTCGTGGAGCAGAAGCCGTATGGGCCGGTGCAGCTTACGGAAAAGGGGCGTCGCGTAGCCAAGGAAGTCCTCGGCCGCCACACGCTCCTGCGCGGCTTCCTCGAAAAACTCGGCGTCAGCCGCAGAATCGCCGACCGCGACGCATGCCTCATGGAGCATATCCTCTCGGCAGAAACTTTGGATAAAATCAGGGATTTCACGCGCGAAGTAACTAAGGAGAAGGAGGAACGATGAAGAGCCAGATAAACGCTATGCGCCAGCTTCAGGAGCTCGTCCTAATACGAGACGAGTACCACCAGACGGGCGACGGCAGCCACATGGACTCGCTCAACGATTCCATCGATGAACTGCGCGGCAAGCTCGGTCCGCAGGCCGGCGGCATCTTCGACCGTCTCTACAAGCGCAACCACGTCGTGATGGCGGCGCTCTCCGGCAACGTCTGTTCCGGCTGCGGCATGCAGGTGCCGATTGCGCAGGCGCAGCAGGTGCGCATGGCGCAGCATCTGGTCACATGCATCAACTGCGGAAGGGTGCTTTTCGCCGATGACATGGAGAGCCCGCGCAACATTGCCGAGAAGCCTGACCGCGACGAGGTGCGCACCGGGGTTTCGCGTTTCAGCGCCGAGGAGCTCATGCTGCCAGACATGAAGGCGGCGACGAAGGCGGACGTGATAGGCGAGCTTGCCAAGGCGATGGAGACGAACGAGTTCATAACTAACGCCGGGGCGCTTGCGGCGGCGGCGATGGACCGCGAGACGATTCTGCCGACGGGCATGGGCGGATGCTTCGCGTTTCCGCACGTACGCGGCGTCGAAGGCGGGGGTCTGACGTTCGCGATGGGCGTCAGCCGCGAAGGCGTGGACTGGGGCGAGGGCAAGAAGGCGAACATCATCTTCCTGTCGGCGATTCCAGTGGCTGTGTCGGCATTCTACCTGCGGCTTCTCTCCGATCTGATAAACGCCTTGCAGAAGCCGGAAGTCCGCAAAGCGCTCATCGAGGCCGACGACCAGACGACGCTGTGGAAGACGCTGACGAAGGCGACTCGCAACTTCGTGAAGTAAGAAGCAAGCAAGTCAGGCGGCGTCCCGTGTCGAGCAGAACAAGAATTGCAGTGCGCGCGCTGGCGGCGGCGGCGCTCTTGTCGGCAACCGCCGCAAGCGCCGCCGTCCCGCCGCAGACCGCCCATCGCCGCTCGCCTTACGTCGGCGCGATTGCGCTTGACGCCATAACCGGCAGGGTGCTCCTTTCCGATGCGGCAGAACGCGAATGCTACCCGGCGTCCTGCACCAAGCTCATGACGGCCAGGCTTCTTCTGAAGGCCGTCGCCGCAGGGTCTGTTTCCCTGAATGATTCTCTTGTCCAGAGCAAGCGTTCCTCACAAGAAGAACCTTCGAAAATAGATTTGGCCGTAGGCGAGAAAATCAGCGTGGACAACGCGCTCAAGGCGTTGATGGTCAAGAGCGCCAACGACGTAGCCGTGATGATAGCGGAGCGTGTCGGCGGCACGGTGGAAGGGTTCGTCGGGATGATGAACGCGGAAGCGCGCCGCCTCGGCATGAACGGCACTACATTCGCTTCGCCGAACGGTCTGCCGCCGCCCAGGGGCTCGAAACGCGGGTTCGACCGCTCCACCGCGCGTGACATGGCCATACTCGGTCGCGCAATCCTCATCGAACAGCCCGAAATGCTCCGCTACACGAGTCTCGTGAGCATCACTATCCCCGGCCGCGGCGGCGCTCCGCTCACCCTGCGCAACCACAACCATTTCCTCTGGGACGCCAAAGCCGGCGTCAAGATGCCGGAGGTCGACGGCCTCAAGACGGGCTACATCGACGCCGGCGGCTCGTCAATCGTCCTGACCGGAGTGCGCAACGGCAAGCGCGCACTCGTCGTCGTCGTCGGCTCCGCTTCCAGGCAGGAACGCGAACTCCACGCCGGCCGCCTCCTCTCCGACGCCCTCGGCGCCATCGACTGGTAGCCGCGCACGGCAATAAATCCGCTACAACCCGATTTCCAATATACAACAACAAAACAGGAACATTCCAATGAGCAACCGCAACTACTCGCAGGAAGAACTCGCAGCCGCCCTCGCTTCCATGGGCGTCACAGACCAGACCGACGTCTCTCGCTACGGTTCCGGCCACATCAACGACACTTTCAAGGTCGAGACCAAAAGGGGCGTCCGCTTCATTCTCCAGAGGGTAAACACCGACATTTTCGACCCGGTTCTCCTCAAGAACAACATCTGCCGCGTGACTTCGTTCCTGAAAGATAAGGGCGTCAAGTCTCTCGAGGTGGTGGGCTACGAGAATCCGTGGCGTCTCTACGCGTTTCTGGAGGGCTACACGTCCGTAGACCTCGTGACGAATCCGGCGCAGGCCGAGCTGGTGGCGGGCGCTTTCGCCAAGTTCCAGAATGATTTGGCCGACATACCGCCGCCGCGCCTGGACGACATCATCCCGAAGTTCCACAACACCGTCGACCGCCTCCGCCTCCTGGACGAGGCCGCCGCCGCCGATGTCAAGGGCCGCAAGGCTTCTGTCGCCGCCGAACTCGCTTTCGTCGACGAACGCCGCGAACAGGCCGCCAGAATCGTCAACATGATGGCCACCGGCGAAATCCCGGAGCGCGTCACCCACAACGACACCAAAATCAACAATGTCATGCTCGCGCCTGACGGCTCGAACGTCGTCATCGACCTCGACACCACGATGCCGGGCTCCGCGCTCTACGACTTCGGCGACATGGTCCGCACTTCTTCCGCCGCCGCCGCCGAAGACGAGAAGGACCTCTCCAAGGTCTATTCCAAGAAGGAATATTTCGAGGCTCTTGTCAAGGGCTACCTCGCCCAGGCGAAGTTCCTCACCGACGCCGAAAAGGCGAACCTCGCGTTCTCCGGGCGTCTCATCACCCTTACTATCGGCATCCGCTTCCTGACAGACTACCTCGCCGGCGACACCTATTTCCGCACCGCCTACGAAGACCACAACCTCGTGCGCTGCCGTACGCAGTTCAAGATGGTCCAGTCCATGGAAGAGCAGGCCGAGGAATACGAGGCGATTGTGCGCCGCTATTCGTGAGATGCCGCGCGAACGGAACTTTTGGCAAGTGCAGGAGTTTTGGAGTAAACGAAGCAAATGAACAAGAATATCGTCTGCATTGGCGCAGGCTACATAGGCGGCCCGACAATGGCCGTCATCGCCAAGATGAATCCCGACCGCAAGGTCATGGTAGTGGACATAAACGCCGAGCGCATAGCGGCGTGGAATTCGGATGACTATGCGCTGCCCATCTACGAGCCAGGTCTCGTGGATGTAGTCAAGGAAGTGCGCGGCAAGAACCTCTTCTTCACGACCGACATCAAGGGGGCCGTGGAGGAGTGCGACATCATTTTCGTGGGCGTGAACACGCCGACGAAGATGTTTGGTCGCGGGGCGGGACGCGCGAGCGACCTCCAGTACTGGGAGGCGACCGCGCGCGAAATCAAGGGCTTCGCGAAGGGCGACAAGATTATCGTCGAGAAGTCCACGCTGCCGGTGCGCACCGCCGCTGCGATGGACGCCATCTTGAACGACCACGCCCAATACGAGTTCACCGTCCTCTCGAACCCGGAATTCCTGGCCGAGGGCACGGCGATTCGCGACCTCATCGAGCCCGACCGCGTGCTCATCGGCGGCCCGCAGACGGAAACCGGCAAGGCGGCCATCGAGGAAGTCGTCGATATTTACGCGGCCTGGGTGCCGCGCGAGAAAATCCTCACGACCAACGTCTGGTCGGCCGAACTCACGAAGCTCGCCGCGAACGCTTTCCTCGCCCAGCGCGTAAGTTCCATCAACGCGATTGCCGGGCTTTGCGAGGCGACAGGAGCGGACGTGGACGAGGTGGCGCGGGTAGTCGGCGCGGACTGCCGCATCGGCCCGAAGTTCCTGAAGGCGGGCCCGGGCTTCGGCGGCAGCTGCTTCAAGAAGGACGTCTTGAATCTCGTATACCTCTGCGAGACGTTCGGCCTTCACACCGCCGCCGAGTACTGGATTGGCGTCATAAAGATGAACGAGCACCAGCAGCATCGCATAGTGTCGCGTCTTTTCCGCGAGATGTTCAACACGCTCGCGAACAAGAAGATTACGCTGTTCGGATTCGCGTTCAAGGCGGATACGGGCGACACGCGCGAGACGCCGGCCGGCACGGTCGCGCGGCTTCTCGCCGAGGAGCACGTGCGCCTGACGATTACCGACCCGAAGGCGCTTGTCAACGCCCGCCGCGACCTTTCCGACCTCAGCGGAATTGTCTACGAAGAAGATGAATACAAGGCGGCGAAGGATGCCGACGCCATCGTTGTCATGACCGACTGGCGCCACTATCCGTCGCTTGACTGGAAGCGTCTCTACGAGAGCATGCGCAAGCCGGCGCTCGTCTTTGACACGCGCAATTGCCTCGACGCCGGCGCACTGCGCTCCATCGGCTTCAAGGTATTGAATATCGGCAAGTAGAAGCAACCGGATTTGTTAAAACTCTAGAGAAAGGAAAATGACATGAAAAAAGTGATTTTGGCGGCTGCGATGACTGCAGCCGGCATCCTGTTTGCGCAGGAGGCAGCGGTCGATTCGGCCGTCGCGTGCGAATGCAAGGCGGGCGAGCCATGCGTCTGCGGAGAAGGGTGCTCGTGCGGCGCGCAGCCTGCAGCACCCGCCGAGGCCGCACCGGCCGCTGCGGTTCCCGTGTGCGAATGCAAGGCGGGCAAGCCCTGCATATGCGGCGAAGGATGCCGTTGCGGCGCTGCCTGTTCCGCCCCTTGCCAGGACGGGAAATGCGCCCTGCGCGGCGGCCCTAACGGCCACCGCGGCCCGCGCCCTCACCACAGGATGCCAAAGTTCAAGAAGTGCACCTGCTGCGAGGGTTGCGAGGGCGTAATCATACTTCCGCCGGATTCTCCCGAAGGCGAACCGCTCTTCAAGCTCTTCATGAAGAAGCACGATTGCCCCTGCGCCAAGGACGGCACCAAGTGCGAATGCGCTCCTGGCGCGGCCGACTGTGGCTGCGCCGCTCGCCGCGGCCCGCGTCCGCACCACCACTTCCCGAAGTGCTGCGGCGATTGCCCGCCGCCGCCGCCACCGCCGCCGCCAGCGCCGGCCGATGGCACGGCTGATGCCGCAGTCCAGCCTGAATAAGCTTCACAAAGCCTTTAGGCTGTCTCATGACGCGCCATCTAGTCCCGCTGTGGGACTAGATGGCGCGTCCTTTTTGTGTAGGCGGCTTTGGCACGCCAAGTGCTTTACTGTGGGTGTTCCGCAAGAATGAATGGAACGAAAGGAGAAATGAAATGAACACGCTGATAAACATGAATCCGTGGAGTTTTCTGGATGAAATGCTGGACATTGACAGCCGCGCGTTGAAGACGATACGCGCCCGCGCCGCCGGCCGTTTCCCGCCGCTGAACGTGATGCAGGACGATGACGCCGTTATCGTCGATGTCATGCTCCCCGGCAAGACGGCAAAGGATGTCGAACTGACGCTGGAACCGCAGTCCGTCACTATCGCCGACAGGCCGCCGGAACAGGCGCAAGGAGAATCGAGCGGTGCGCAAGCCCAGACCGAGAAGCGCGAGCCCGCATGGCGCCGCAGGCTGGAATTGCCGTTCCGCGTAGACCAGACGCGCGCAAACGCCAAGTTCACCAACGGCATCCTGCGCATCGAACTGCCGCGCGCCGAATCCACCCTCGCACGCCGCATCGCCATCGAGGGCTAACATTCAAGAAAGAAGGAGGAATCACCATGAATTGCAAAACCTACGTTGTACCGTCCGCAGTGCTTTCCGAAAAACCGGAAGCCTATGAACTGAAAGTCACTATACCTGGCATCGGGAAAGATGAACTGGAACTGCATGTCGAGGGCCGCACGCTATCGCTAAAGACCGCCTCGAAATACCAGTCGCCCGCCGGCTTCAAGACCGTTGCGAACGAGTTCGAGCGCTGCGATTACGCCATGAGCGTGGACTTGCCGGAAATGGCCGACACGGAAAAGATTTCCGCGAAAGTCGAAAGCGGAGTCCTGACCGTGGC
>CAMZET010000053.1 GCA_947305825.1 uncultured Verrucomicrobiota bacterium | reverse complement strand
CTGCGTCTCTGCGTTAAAATACAACCGAGTTGGGGTCTGTCCCCGCGTTGTTCGGAGGGTAAACGAACGACAAAAGTGCGTTTACTTCTGGAGGCGGCCGCTGATGGAGAAGGGCATGATAGAAAGAACCGATCCGGACAGTCCGAAATCGCCCAGACAGGAGTACAAGCTGGAGCTACTCTATCAATAATACTATGTCAATAGGCGCTGACCCTGGAGTTTACCCATTTTTTGGCAAAGTGTTTGCCAGTTTCTCGAAATCTGCGAAGAAGGGAGGGCCGGGCTCTGTCCCGGCCATGGCCGACACGGAGGTCGGCCCTCCCAGCAAGCGGCGAGACGCCGCTTCCCCCAGTCAGGGCCGGCCGCCGTCTCGGTCTCCCTGCGCATCGCCAGAGGTTTTGGTGCGCACCAGAATCATTTTAGACCAGCACCAGAAAGTTGGGGTCTGTCCCCAAGAAAGTTCGGATTGGATCGAAAGATCGGATGCGCCGATCCTGTAAGAAATCGCGACTTTTTGTGTAATCATTTCGCGTTGAAGGCGCGTGCCGCAGATGGTATAATCTTCGGCAGAGTTGGCACGCATTATCAACACGGGTGACTCGCGTCAGGGCCGCCCCCAAAAAAGGAGTCGTAAGATGAAACACGTTCCATGTGTCTGCAAAGTTTGGTCTCTCTGCCTCATGGGGGAGCTCCTCTCGGTCGTGGCGTCGGCTGCGTCGATTGCGGGTGCGCCGGACTGCTATCTCGACTACATCGAGTCCACCGGCACCCAATACATCGACACCGGCGTCAACGCCGAAACCGGACTCAAGGCGCGCGTGGATTTTTCGTGGGAGGGCGAAATCGCGGCGAGTACCGACATGTCGATGCTGGACGCGGCAACGGTTGCGTCCGCCTCCGACAACAGAAGCCGCGTCTTCCTGTGCCACATCTATCAGAAGAAACCCTTTTTCGGCTACGGCCTCAAGCAGCGCGGCAATCCAAGCGGGACATTCGAGTTCGTGAGCGGGCAGCGCTGCGAGATCGTCTCGGACATCACCAGCACGGCAAACATGGAACTCTGCCAGAACGGCAAAAAGACGTTCAGTTCCGGCGACCGCGAGAAATACGCCGTGAACGGCGACGTGAACCTCAACTTGAATCTCTACCTCTTCGCCTGCAACTACGGCGACAGTCCGAATTGGAAGGCGACGGCCAGGCTCTACGAGTGCAAGATCTTCAAGAAGAACGCCACAACCGGCGAGCTTGAACTTCTCCGCCACTACCTGCCGGCGAAGAAAAACGGCCACGTCGGTCTCTATGACAAGGCGGGCGGTCATTTCTACTACGACGCCAACAACGAATTTGTCGCCGGCGACGTCCTCGACAAACCGATGGCGCTTGTCGAGTCGCTCACGTCCGATGGAGCCAATGACACCTACCAGTGCTTCAACACCTGGGTCTGGGGCAAGAGCGGCCTCAGGAGCGAGGTTGATTTTTCGCCGCTGTACCCGACCGGCGACCGTGGCATTCTGGCGTGCCGGGAGACAACCGGCGACACGCGCTTCTTCATGGCCTACCACTACGAGACGGCATTCCGTTTCTCGACCGGAAAACTGCTTGCAAAGAGCGACATCAACGTTGTCGCGCCGCAGACGGGCGTGCGCTACGTCATTAGGACCGACACGACGCCCGGAGCGCAGTCCATGACCGTCAGCGCGAACGGCGGCGAAGCGGTCAAAGTCCTCAAGGACGGCGTTGACTACGGCTCGGACTACATGGCCACGACGAACACGCTTTCGCTCCTTGCGACCCACCGCGCCTACGACAACAACTTCGCAACTCCAGTTGAGGGAACGCTCTACGCGACGAAGATCTGGGACAGCGACGGACTCCTGCGCGATTTCGTTCCCGCCGTCGCGACCAACTCGGCAGGTGTGCTTTACGCCGGACTATACGACAAAGTCACGGAGCGCATCTATAAACCATTGAAGGGAAAAATCTCTTCTGAAAGAGACTGCCCGTTCGACCTTGCGTCGCAAGTCGGCCCGGTCACGAACGTCCTCGTCGCCGTCGATCCGCCCAGAACCCGCCTGGAATACGTCGATTCCGACGGCGCGGCCGATTACGTGAACCTCGGCGTCGTCGCGAAGGACGGGCTGGAAATGGACGCCGTGATGGAGTGGCTGACCGTGCCGGACGACGACGTGTTCGTCGGAGCGCGCCCGACATCCGGCAACACCCGGTTCTTCCTCTACAACGCCTGGCCCGCACACAGCATCGGATACGCCAAGGATTTGCCGCGCATTGCCGATGGCGGAAAGGATGCCAAGGGAAACGACACGTTCTTCACGCCCGTCGCGAATGTCAAATACAAGGTGTCTTCGCGCCTTGACGATGGAGACCAGTTTCTCTCCATCGCCACCGACGCGAACGGCGCCTGGACGGCTCTTGGACGCACGGACAGGACGTATGCCGGGCCGCTGGACACCGAACTGCCGCTCTACCTTTTCGCGCGAAACTACATCGGGAAGGCCGACAGTTTCGCCCATGCGCGAGTCTATTCGCTGAAACTGCGCGCGAAGCAGCCGGGCGGCGCCTACGCGCCCGCTCTCGACCTCGTGCCGGTTCGCGATCCGCTCACCGGCGGCGCGGCGCTCTGGGACAAGGTCGGCAAGCGATACTACCGCAGCGGCGGCAGCTTCCGCCTCGCGGGCGGCGGCACCGAGCGTCCGCTCACGCCGGGTTTTTTGATCATTCTGAGGTGAGAAAAACATGAAAGCGGACATGACAAGAAGGATGTTTCTGACGGGGCTGGCGACCGCCGCTGCCGGTGCGATGGCGAGGCGGGCGGCCGCTTTGCCCGCCGCCGGAAGCGGAAGGAAGAAGAAGAGGGTGCTCGACCCCGCTCTTGCGGTTCTCCTCTCGGATCTTCACGTGAACGGCCTGAAGAGCGAAGTGCCGACCCACCTCTACGAGGAGGCGTGCCTGGCCAAGACGGTTGCGGAAATCCTCGCGCTCGATCCGCTGCCGGCCAACGTCGTGTGTTTGGGCGACATTGCCTACCACTGGGGACAGCGCGAAGACTACGTTCTGGCGCACGGGCTCCTGCAGCCGCTCGTGGATGCCGGCATCCGGCTCACGCTCGGCATGGGCAACCACGACCGACGGGGCAATTTCCTCGAAGTCTGGCCGGAATACGCGAAGACTTCGCCTGTTCCCGGGCGCATAGTCTCGAAGGTGGAACTGCCCCACGTCGATCTGCTGCTTCTGGATACGCTGAACGCACTCGAGGTGGAGAAATTCAGGAAGTCCAATCCCGGCGAGATGGACGCCGCCCAGCGCGAATGGCTCGCCGAAACGCTGAAGGCGGCGACGAAGCCGGTTCTGACATGCGCCCATCACAAGCCGGACGAGGATGCCGTGGGGCTGGGCGCTCTGCTGCTCAAGTCCGAGGCTTGCCGCGGCCACATCCACGGCCACTGGCACAAGTGGGCGAGGGACATCATCCACTCCGGCTGGGAGCCGCAGCAGGTCAAGCCATACGTCGGCCTGCCCTCGACCGGCCACTGGGGCGATATTGGATACGCCATCCTGCGCACGTTCCCCGACCGCGTGGAGATCGTGAATCGCCAATGGGATTTCTTCTTCACCGGCGGCCCCGGCGACGGCCAGCCGATGCGCGGCGACATCGTCAGGGAACTTGACGGGCAGAAGGCGACGCTGCGGCTGTAGGACGATTGAAGGAGGATTCGACAATGAACACGACACTCACGAGAAGAGGATTTATTGCGGGGCTGACGGCGGTGGCGGCGACGCGGGCGCGGTGTTTCGGCGGGGCGCCCGGCGGTGCGCGCTATTCGGTTGCCGTCCTGGGCGATACGCACTACGACGCAGAGCCGGAGAGCGTCTACCACTCGCACTACGACGAGTCCAACAAGTGGGCGAAAATCCAGCACGCCGAGTTCAGGCGCAACGGCGAGATGTGGCGCGAGCGGTGTCGGCGGCTCGTCGAGGCGAGCGCCACCGTGGCCAGCCGCCTCGATACGCGGTTCATCCTCCAGATGGGCGACCTCGTGCAGGGCGACTGCGACGACGTGCCGACGCATGTCAAGATGCTGGAGGATGCGATCGGCGTCATGCGCGAGCCGTTTGCGCGCCGGAACGCCGCGCGTCCGTTCTTGACCGTCATCGGCAACCACGATTTCCGCGGCAAGGGTGCGCGGGACGCGTATCTCGATTTCTCAAGGCGCTTCATGGGCGCGGAGATGCTCCGTCTGACGGGTGAGGAATGCGCGGCGGAGTATCCCGTATTTTCATTCCGTCTCGGCGGCGACCTGTGGGTGTTCTGCGATTTCGAGCGGAGCGACCTCCAGCCGGTGATCGATGCGGTGGAAGGCGCCACGGCCCGCCACGTATTCCTCGTCACCCACGGCCCGTTCACCGCGGCAGATTCGAATTCCTTCCGCTGGCGGCTCGGCGGCAGCAGGAAATGCGATGCTCTGCGGCCGCGGCTCTACGAGGCGCTCTCCCGCCGCCATGCGGTGGTGCTCTCCGGCCATACGCACACGACGACGTTCTTCCGTCACGAAAACGCCTTTGGCGGCTTCTGCGAATTTACGGCAAACTCCGTGTGGGAAAAGCCGGAGCTCGCGACCGGAGATGCCGTCTATTCGACCGTGGAGGAATACGGAGCGCGGCGCCTCGCGCGGCTCTCAGGCGAAAAACTCGAGGACTTCAAGGCCTCGCTGGCGTTCTTCCGCCCCGGGCTCAGGGAATATTTCTTCAGCGACGCCGCCGGGCATTGCAGGCTCGACGTCGCGGACGGCTCTGTGCGGATGTCGTTCTACCCGGGCGACGCGCTTTCCCCCGCCTGGTCGGTCGAAATGTGCGGCAAGGGATGATGAATGTGATTTGGCGGACTTTGCGTTAAAGTTAAAAAAAGGATAGGATAACACCATGGCAACGATTGCAATCATCGGTTCGGGCATGATGGGAAGCGCGCTCGCCTTCCCCGCCCGCGAAAACGGAAACGAGGTGCGGCTCGTCGGCACGCCCCTCGACCGCGAAATCATCGACGAATGCCGCAGGTCGAACCGGCACCCGAAGTTCGCGAAGCATTTCCCGAAGGGCATCCCGCCATTCCCGGAAGGGTGCGCGTTCTACCAGATCGAGGAGATGGCGAAGGCGATCGACGGGGCGGACTTTGTCATCGGCGGCGTATCGAGCTTCGGCGTGGACTGGTTCGGCGAGGAGGTGCTGCCCAGGCTGCCGCCGGACATGCCGGTCCTTTCCGTCACCAAGGGCTTGGTGGATACGCCCGACGGACGCCTTCTCACGTATCCCGCCGTGTGGGAGGAGCGCCTTGCCAAGAAGGGCATTCGCCGCTCGATCTGCGCAATCGGCGGCCCCTGCACCAGCTACGAACTCGTCGCGCACGACCAGACCGAGGTCGCCTTCTGCGGCAAGGACAGGGCCGTTCTGCGCCGGCTCAAGAAGGCGATGGCGACGGACTACTACCACATCTCGCTTTCCACCGACGTCACGGGCATCGAAAGCGCGGTCGCGCTCAAGAACGGCTACGCGCTCGGCATCGCGCTCACGATCGGCCTCAACCAGAAGGCGTTCGGGCTCGATTCGCCGCTCCACTTCAATTCGCAGGCCGCCGTGTTCGGCCAGGCGTCCAAGGAAATGAAGCGTCTGCTGGACCTCCAGGGCGCCGGCACGCTCGACAGCTTCTGCGTCGGCACGGGCGACCTTTACGTTACCGTCTATGGCGGCCGCACGCGGCTTGTCGGCATACTGCTCGGACGAGGACTTAACATCGACGAGGCAAGGGCGGAACTGAAGGGCGTGACGCTCGAATCGCTCGTCGTCGCCGAGCGCGTGGCGCGCGCCGTCAAGACGCTCTGCGCGGCCGGCAGGGCCGACGCCGCCGACTTCCCGCTTCTGATGCACATCGACGAAATCCTGACCTTGAAAAAGCCCGTGGACATCCCGTGGGAGGCGTTCACGTTCGAGACATGACCCCGTCGCTCAAATGGTGGCAGCGGGAGACGCTGGCCGTCACGACCGGCGGCTATGCGCTCTACTACCTGATCCGCAAGAATCTCTCCATCGCGATGCCGCTCCTGGGCGAGATCGGCGTCAGCAAGGTTCAGCTCGGCGCGTTCCTCACGGCCGGCGGGATCGTCTACGGCATCGGGCGCTTCCTGAACGGCATTGTCGCCGACCGCAATTCCGCGCGCAAGGTGATGGCGGCGGGGCTGTTCATCTGCGCGGGCGCGAACATCCTGTTCGGTTGCAGCGATTTCATCGCGTCCGCCCTGGGCGGCGCCGGATCCACCCTCGCCCTCGTCTGGACGATGGGCGTTCTCTGGATGCTCAACCAGTATTTCCAGGGCATGGGCGTGGGGCCCTGCATCAAGACCCTGCCCAAGTGGTTCGCGCCGGACGAACTTTCCACGAGGCAGTCGCTCTGGAATCTTTCGCATTCGATCGGCGCGGGCGCGGTCTTCGCGCTGTGCGGCTGGCTGCTCATCCCGTGGTTCCGTTCGTGGCGGCTGTGCTTCATCGTTCCGGCGGCGATCGCGGCGGCCGGCGGCGTGGCGACGCTGTTCCTCTTCAAGGATTCGCCGGAGGACGTCGGGCTGAGAGTCGGCCCGCCCAACCCGTCTCGCGCCCCCTGCCTCATGTCAAGGACGGACGTGAGTCATCAGACGCGAGACGCGAGCGGCGACGGCTACCGCGCCTATGTCGCACGCCATGTCTTCAGGAACCCGCGCATCTGGATCATCGCGATCGCCGACTTCTTTGTCTACACCGTGCGCTTCGCGGCGCTCGACTGGGGAATCGTGCTTCTCATGGAGACGAAGGGCCTCTCGCTCGCCTCCGCGACGACGCTTTGCTTCGTCTTCGAGATTGTCGGCGGCAACGCCGGCATGGTCGTGGCGGGATGGGCGACGGACCGTTTCTTCGACAGCCGCGCGCACAGGACGAGCGTCGTCTGCATGGGCGGAGCCGCCGTTGCGATCGCCGCGTTCTGGTGCGTGCCGGCGTCCGCGCCGCTCGTCGTGAAGCTCGTGCCGTTCCTCTTCGTCGGCTTCTTCATCTACGGGCCGCAGGCGCTGCTCGGCGTCGCGACGACCCAGCAGGCCACACCGCGCGCGGCCGGCGTCGCGGGCGGCTTCGTCGGGCTGTTCTCGTATGCGTCGACGGTGCTTTCCGGCATCGGCTTCGGCTTCGTCGCGCAGCGCTGGGGATGGAGCGCGGCGTATGGTGTCGTCCTGGGCGCGGCGATCGCCGGCGGGGCGGTTCTCTCGCTCATGTGGCGCGCGACGAACACGGTCGCAAGGGGTTAGCCGGTTGACGAAGAACAGGATGTTTTGGTAGACTAGCAAAAGCATGGATTTCAAAGCCGCCCACACCCGCCACGTCCTCGTCTGGATCACGCCCGCCTACCAGCCGCGACTCGCCGGCATTGCGCGCTATGCAAAGGAGAACGGCTGGCATCTGACCATTCTCGACCGCATCGCCCGCCGCCCCGTCGGATGGAGCGGAGACGGCGCGCTTGTGACGATGCGCGACAACCCCGAACAGATCGCGTTCGTCAAATCGCTGATCCGGCGCAAGATGCCGGTTGTCGACCTCACCTACAACCATCCTGAAATCGGCGTGCCGCGCGTCAGCGGCGACCACGAGGCGATCGGCCGCATCGCCCGGGCGTATTTCGAGGCCAGGAACTACCGCAACTTCGCCTGGTTCTCGACGACCTGGCAGAACGTCCACAAGCTGCGCTGCGACGGCTTCGCCGGGCAGGACGGGAGCGGCCCGTCCGTGCGTCCGGTCGCCCGCTGGGTGCTTTCGGAAGAAGCGCCGCCGGACCGGCTGGATGATTTCGGCTGGTTCGACAAATGGCTCGGCGCGAAACTCAAGGCCGCGCCGAAACCGCTTGCGCTCCTTGCCTACGACGATGCCGACGCCGCGCGCGCGCTCGAAGCGAGCGTTGCGGCCAAGGTCTCCGTGCCGGAGGAAGTCGCGATTCTCGGCATCGGCGGCGACCGCCTCATCTGCGAATCGCAAATCGTTCCGCTTTCGTCGGTCGAGCACGACCAAGGGCGCACCGGCTACGAGGGGGCGCGGCTTCTGGATGCTCTCCTGCGCGGCGAAAAGGCGCCGGCAAGGCCCATCCTCATCCCGCCGCGCCGCATCACCGAGCGCGCCTCGACCGACTTCACGGCCGCCGCCAGCCCCTACGTGCAGAAGGCGCTCGCCTTCATCCGCGCGAATCTCGGCAAACCCTTCGGGCTGGCGCAGATCGTCGAGGCGGTCGGCGTGTCGCGCTCGACGCTCGTGCGGATTTTTGCGCGGGAGCTCGGCAGGTCGCCAGGCGAAGAAATCATCCGCGAACGGGTGGAACTGGCCAAGAAACTCATGGCGACGGGTTCCCTCTCGATGGCGGAAGTCGCGTTCAAGGCGGGCTTTTGCAATCCGCCCTATTTCTCGAACATCTTCAAGCGCCTCGTCGGCGAAACGCCGCTGGAATGGACGCGCCGGACCACGGCGTGACGGTGAAATGATTTTTT
>CAMZET010000052.1 GCA_947305825.1 uncultured Verrucomicrobiota bacterium | reverse complement strand
CCGCGCGGCGACAAGACCCCCTACATCGATTCGCAGAACAGCTTCTACATCAACCATGTGGACCCGGAGGAGCTTTTGAGCGTCGCGGCCTACCAGCAGCCGTGCCGCTGGGGTTCGAAGGAAGAGAAACTCGGCGCGATAATAGGCGTCTGGCACGATGACGCGATTGCCGACACCGAGGACGTCGTGCGCATGAACGCCGTGTATCCCGCGATTGCGCTGCTGTCGGACTCGTTCTGGCGCGGGAGGGAGCGCGACGAGCCGGGGCTCTACGCCCGGCTGCCGGCGCCGCACGACCCGCGCTTCGCGCTGGCCGAAGATTTGGAGAGGCGCGTAATCGCGCATCGCGACAAGTTCCTGAAGAACATCCGCCATCCGTTCCCGTACGTCGCGCAGACTCGCATGCGCTGGCGAATGACGGATGAAACCTGCCGGGAACTCGCGCGCGACATTCCCCAGGCGACCGTGTACCCGCGCCATTTCTGGTTCGGCGAGGGCGCCTACGCGCCCGGTTCCGAAGGATGCGTCGTCCTAGAGACGACGATAACGAGCGAGAGCGAACGAGACTGCGGGGCGTGGATAGGCATGACGGGGTTCTCGCGCTCGGACGGGCGCGGCCGCGACGCGCCGACGCCGAAGCTCGGCCAGTGGAACAAGCACGGCGCCACCGTCTCGCTCAACGGCAAGCCGATAGAGCCGCCGAAATGGACGCATCCGGGGCTAGGCGGCAACCCGAAGGAGACGCCGCTCGTCGACGAGGACTACTGGTACCGCGAGCCGACGCGCATTCATTTGCGCAAAGGCGACAATGTCGTCAGGATGACGCTGCCCAAGAAGGGCGGCTGGAAATGGATTGGCTCTTTCGTGCCCGTGGAAGGCACGAGCGACCATCCGCGCGAAGTTGAAGGATTGACATTCAGAAGCGGCGCGAAATAGCGCCGCGCGAAACCATGTACGCAGAAATACCGTTGTTCGCAGCATTGCTGCTTGTGGCGGGTGGACTCGCTGCCCTCGCCTGGAGTTCGGACGTCTTTGTGGCCGGCGCCGCCGCGCTCGCCCGCTCGCTGGGCATTTCCGCCTTCGTCGTCGGCATGGTCGTCGTCGGCTTCGGCACCAGCGCGCCGGAATTGCTCGTGAGCACGTTTTCCGGCCTTTCCGGCCACACCAACCTCTCGCTCGGCAACGCCTACGGCAGCTGCATCTTCAACATCATCGGCATTCTCGGGGTGGCGGCGCTGATTAGGCCGCTGGCGGTGAAGCCTTCCATACGCAAAGTCGCCGTGCCGCTCCTCTGCGCCATAACGGCGTGGGCGCTCGTCATGCTTCGCGACGGCGCCCTCTCTCGCGTCGAGGCTCTCGCGCTCCTCGGCGTGTTCGCCGTCGCGATGCCGCTCTACTGCCGCTTCGACAAGCCGGCGGAGGCGGACGCGGCGGAGAGCGAGGACGGCGGGAAGGCGCTTTCCGCCGCGAAAGCGGCGCTGTGGACGGCAGTGGGGCTTGCTGTGATGATTGGTGCGAGCCACGCTCTCGTATGGGGCGCGGTGGACGTGGCGCGCTCGCTCGGCGTGAGCGAACTGCTGATCGGCTTGACCGTGGTGGCCATCGGCACGAGCATACCGGAACTCGCGTCTGCGATAGCCGCCGCTCGCCGCAACGAGGCCGAGCTGGTCCTGGGCAACATAATCGGCTCCAACATCTTCAACATGCTCGCGGTGGTCGGCATCGCCGGCTCCATTTCCCCGACGGACGGCTTCTCGCGCTATCTCGTCTTGCGCGACCTGCCGCTTCTGCTGCTCGCCACCGCCTCGATAGCGCTCTTCGCCCGCCGCTCGTCAGACGGGAGGCTGTATATTTCTCGCCGTTCCGGCGCTCTGTGGGTGGCCGCGCTCGCCGTCTACATGGCCGCAACGGTTTCGCAGGAAGTCAAAGCGGCAAACGCCGGTGCGCAAAGTGCGGCGGCGGCCGGACAGGCGCCGTCCAGCCGCATCGAATGGGTCGTCATGGGCACGCAGGCTGCTTTCCAGTGGCGCGACGACGCCGACAGGGCGAAGGCCGCTGAAGCCCAGGCCATTTTCAAGGAAGTCGAGACGCTTTTGAACGCGCACGACCCGCATAGCGAACTCAGCCGCCTCGCGCCGCTGCCGGACGCGGAAATCCTCGCGCGCTGCTCGCCGCTCGTCAGGCCGTGCTACGAGGCCGCGTTCCGCCACCGCGACGCTTCCGGAGGGGCCTTCAACCCGCGCTGGCGCGGCGCCGGCACGATGGATTTGGGCGCGATAGCCAAGGGCTTCGCGCTCGATTTGGCGGCGCAGCGCATCGGCGAATGCGACGCGCTCCTCGATTTGGGCGGCAGCGTCAAGGCGCTCGGCGGCTCCTGGAAAATCGGCGTCTACGGCTCCGGCGAAACGGTTGAACTGCGCGGCGGCGGCGCCTGCGCCACCAGCGGCGAATATTTCCGCGGACGCCACATCAAGGACGGACGCACCGGCGCCGACCTGCCAGAAGACCGACGCGCCGTCACCGTCTGCCACCCGGCCAGCGCAATGGAGGCCGACGCACTTTCCACCGCGCTCTTCGTCCTCGGCCCGGAATATGGCGCGGAATTGCTCGCCCGCATCGCGCCGGAGGCGTCCGCCGTCTGGTGCGGCCCGCAGAAGTAGAGAGCGAGAGGGAGATGCGACAAGCGCAACGGACGAAGTTTTGGTAAAATACTGGGTATGCTTGCAGAGGACAACGAGACGCTTCGCGACGGCGCGGAGCAACTGCAGAAGGAACTGGGATACCGCTTCGGCGACGAGCGGCTTCTGGACATGGCGCTTACGACGCCCGCCTGCCGCATGACAAGCCCCGGCGTCGAGGACAACCAGCGCCTGGAGTTCCTTGGCGACAGCATTCTCAACATGCTGGCGGCAGACGAACTCTACCGCGAGTTCCCCTCGGCGCAGGAGGGGGAATTGAGCGAACGGCGGGTGCGCATGGTTTCGACGCCGCCGCTGTGCGCGGCGGCGGTCCGCCTCGGCCTGAAGGGCATCCTCAAGCGCAACAAGGGCGCATCGGAACTGCGCGACGACGCCAAAGTCCTGGCAGACGCGATGGAGGCGATAATCGGCGCGGCGTGGATGGACGGAGGCATAGAGGCGGCGCAGCGCGTGTACGCGGGCTACGGGCTAGAGGCGCAGGCGGATGCCGGCTATTGGAGCGTCAATCCGAAGGGGGATTTGCAGAAGCGGGCGCAGGCGCTGTTGCCGCACCGCCATCCGGCGTATGAAATCGTGTCGGTAGTCGGCACGTCGCACGAGCCGCTGTTTCGCGTGAAGGTGACGGTCGATACGGTAGGCGAGGCGTTCGGCGAGGCGAGGACGCGCAAAGACGCCGAGACGGCGGCGGCCAGGAAGCTGCTCGAATGCGGCAGGTGGCCGGACGCCGCGCAGTAGCCGGCGCATTTTCTTCATCAAGCATGGCAGGCATTTGCCGGCTCAAGGCCGGCGAGGCGGCGATTATCGAAAGGCGACAAGGCATGAAAACGAGATTGGTCAAGATGGCGATGGCGGCGGCGTGCGCCGCAGCGATGGCGAGCGCGGCGCCCGGCGGCGAAGCGGAAAACGCTCTCGGCGCGGCGCTTGCGAACGGCGCGCAGTTCCTGCTGCGTTCGCAATCCGGCGACGGGCATTGGAGCGATGCGCAGATGCCCGCGCTCACGGCCCTGCCGGCATGGGCGCTATGCGGCGTCGATGCGGCGAAAGCCGGGCTCGACCCGGAGGCTCTTTCGTCTGCGGTCGGGCGCGGCGCGGCGTTCGTCCTCTCCACGCAGCGCGAAGACGGCGGCTTTTACGTGCCCAAGCCCGGCCGCGGCGGCAGCGGCTTGGGCAACTACAACACCTCCGTCTGCCTCTCCGCGCTCTTCTCATGCGGCAAGGCCCCGACAGCCGCCCTGCTCAAGGCGCGCGAATACATCGCCTCTTCACAGCTCACCGGCGACGACACCTTGGCCGGCGGCTTCGGCTACGACAAAATCTCGCGCCGCCGATACGCCGATTTGTCCAACACCGCCTACGCACTCGACGCGATGCACCGCACCGCCGCCCTCGAGGAACTGCGCCCAGGCGGCCGCCGCGTCGATGTCGACTGGGACCGCGCCATCGCCTTCGTCGACTCCCTCCTCAAGAAGGAAGGACCGGACGCCGGCGCTGCGGCCTACAACAACCGCACCCCGCAGGCCGGCGCCAGCACCAACGAGAACGGCCGCGTTTCCCTACGCGCCTACGGCTCCATGACTTACGCCGCCGTCCTCTCCATGTGCCACGCCTCCCTCTCCAAGGGCGACCCGCGCGTCCGCCAGGCCCTCGAATACTGCGAACGCTTCTGGACGCTCGACGAAAATCCCGGCATGGGCGGCCAGGGGCTGTACTACTACTACGACATCCTCTCGCGCGCACTGGACGCCGCCGGCGTCGAATCCGTCGGCACGCACGACTGGAAGGCGGAACTCTCCGCAAGGCTCGTCTCCCTCCAGAAGCCGGACGGCTCCTGGTCCAACGACAACAACCGCTTCTGGGAAAGCGACCCCGTGCTTTGCACTTCCTTCGCCATGCTTGCACTTCAACTCTGCGACGCGAAATGAGAAACTTCTTCAAGGGCGTGCGCAAGCGCATTGCGCGTCTCGACGCGGAGCAGCTCCGCGAGCAATACAGGCTCATCGCCGACGAGGCCGATTTCCTGGAAGCCCTATTCACCGCGAACTCGGAGGGAATAATAGTCCTGGGCGAGAACGGCGAACTGGTGCGCTCCAATCCCGCCGCGCGCGAACTTCTCGGAATGCAGGTGGACGGCGCCATTCGTTCGCTCGAAATCCCGCTCGGCAAGGCGTCCAAGCGCGAACTCTCGGTCACGTATCCAGACGAGCGAGCGCTGGAGATGCGCACGCTGCCGGTAAAGGCCGGCACTCTCGTGTATCTGCGCGACATAACCGCCGAGAAGGCGCGGACGGAAGAGGAACTGCGCATAGGCGCGACGAAGGCGGTGCGCGACCTTGCCGCCGGCGTCGCCCATGAAATCGCCAATCCGCTAAACGCCATTTCGCTCAACCTGCAGCTGCTGGAGCGCGAGCGGCCAGGCGACGAATGCGTGAAAACGTGCCTAGGGCAGATTGCGCGACTGGAGGGCATACTGCGCGGCTTCCTGCAGGCCTTGAGGCCGTCGCGTCCCAATCTGCTGCCCGGAAGCATCGCAGAGCCGCTGAAGAACTGCCTGCGCACGCTCAAAGGCCAGTTCGAGGAGCGCCGCATTTCCGTCACGCTCGACGTGCCCGCCGCCCTGCCGAGCGTAGCCATCGACAAGTCGCAGTTCGAGCAGGTGTATTTCAATCTCCTGAAGAATTCCCTGGAGGCAGTCCATGACGGCGGCGCCATCGACATAGACGTGCGCGCCGACGACAACGACGCCATAGTCGACATTCGCGACAACGGCGCCGGCATGCCGCCCGCACAGCTCGCGCACCTCTTCGAGCCTTACAGGACGACCAAGGAACGCGGCACGGGTCTCGGCCTCATGGTCTGCGCCAGGATTGTGCGCGACCACGGCGGAACAATCTCCGCAGAGTCGGCGGAAGGCCAGGGGACGACTTTCACAATCAGGATTCCGCGCATCGAGCGGCGCATACGCGCCCTTGGAGGAAAATGACGAAGATACTCATAACCGACGACGAGAAGCCGACGCGCGACGTGATGGCGCGCATACTCTCCGCGAAGTACGAGTGCCTCACGGCGCCGGACGCGGAGGCGGCCATGAAACTCGTGGAGGCCAACCCGGATTTGGCGCTGCTCATCACCGACTACAAGATGCCCGGCGAGAACGGCCTCGAGCTCATAAAGCGCGCCAAGGCGGCAAACCCGGCGCTCGCGGCCATAATCATTACCGCTTTCGGCGAAATTGACCTCGCCGTCGAGGCGATGAAAGAGGGCGCGGACGACTTCATCACCAAGCCCGTCACCGATATTGCGGCGCTCGAACGCCGCGTCGCGAAGGTGCTGAAGACCATTGAGCTCGAGCGCGAAGTCAAGGAGCTGCGGACGGAGCTCGACTCGCGCTACGGCATGGGCGACTTCACAGGGCGCTCGCCGGCGATGGAGCGCGTCTATACGCTGATACGCAAAGTGGCCCCCACTGACGCGAACATACTCATCGAGGGCCCCAGCGGCTCCGGCAAGGAGCTCACGGCGCGCGCCATACACAACGCTTCGCGGCGCGCCAATGGGCCGTTCGTCGCCGTCGAATGCTCCGCTCTGCCGTCCTCGCTCCTCGAAACGGAACTCTTCGGCTCCATAAAGGGCGCGTTCACCGACGCTCGCGACCGCGCCGGATGCTTCGAGACCGCCGACGGCGGAACTCTCTTCCTCGACGAAATAGGCGAAATCTCGCCTGACGTGCAGGTCAAACTCCTCAGAGTGCTCGAGACGCGCTCGTTCCAGCGCGTCGGCGAGTCCTCCCTGCGGACGTCCGACTTCCGCCTGCTCACCGCCACAAACAAGGACCTCCTGGCGCTCGTGAACGAGGGCAAGTTCCGCGAGGACCTCTATTACAGGCTAAACGTCATAGACATACGCCTGCCGGCGCTCCGCGAGAGGCCCGGCGACATAGCTCTTCTCGCATCGCGTTTCCTCAAGGAATTCTCCAAGGCGAACGGTTCGGCAGTGAAGGGGATAGAGCCGGCCGCGATGAAACTGCTGGAAGACTATCCGTGGCCCGGGAACGTCCGGCAGCTGCGCAATGTCGTCGAAAAGATGGTCGTGCTCTCTTCCGGCGGGAAGCTGACGGTCGCGGACGTGCCGCTGGAAATAGCGAACGGCGCTGCCGCTGCGGCATCCTCCGCGTCTGCGCCGCAGACGGCAGCGCCGCAGACGCCAGCGACGCACCCTGCGGCGGCGACAGCGGCGTCGTCGTCGAAACTGCAGACCGCGCCGGTAGGAGCGCAGCGGACGCTTTTCCGCGACCAGGAGAAAGCGATGATATTCGCGGCGCTGGAGGCGACCGGCGGCCGCAAGGCGGAGGCCGCCAAGCGACTTGGCATTTCTCGGCGCACTCTGCTGCGCCGCATGAACGAATGGAAGGACAAGGAGGAGTAGAATGCCGCTGTACGTATATGAAGCGAAAGAGCCGGAGAAGGGGTGCGACAAGTGCCGCTGCGGCTTTGAAATCATGCAGAGCCTGAAAGAGCCTCCGCTCGACCATTGCCCGTACTGCCGAGCGAAAGTGTTCAAGGTGGTGCAGGCCCCGGGCCTGACGCACTCGCGCACCGACCTGCACTACCGCGCCAAGCGCGCCGGCTTCCATACACTGAAGCGCACCCCGTCGGGCGAGGGCTATGAAAAACTCTACTAGCAGCCGCCAGGCCGGCGCGCCCGGCGCCTCGCGCCGCCAGGCCGCCTTCATCGTCTTGCGCACGTTGGCCACACGCGACTTTGCTTCCTCGCTTTTGCCCGACGGACCGGACCGTGCGTTCGTGCAGGATTTGGTCTACACCGTCCTGCGGCGCATCCGTGCAATGCGCTTCGTGCTGGGCCGCCTGATTCCCAAATGGCCGAAGGGGGAGCTCGAGGCGCTCCTCTATGTCGGCGCCGCGCAAATCCTCTACATGGACGCCGTGCCGGATTTCGCGGCCGTGCACGAGACTGTAGCAGCCGCGAAGATGTGCGAAAACCCAAGCATTGCGCGCGTGACGAACGGCGTCCTGCGCAATCTCCTGAGGCGGCGAGAAGAACTGGAAGCGCTTCTTGCGTCGCAGCCTGCCGACGTGCGAGAGAGCATGCCGCGAGCGCTGTATTCGAGGTGGGTTTCCCGGTTCGGCGCATCCGAGGCGGAGGAGCTTGCCAAGTGGTGCAATCGCCCGGCGGCGACATGGCTCGCCCGCCCAGACGGTTCTTTCACGCAGCTCGAGCGCTCGTGCCGTGTGGAGGATGTCCCGGGTTTCGCCGAGGGCGCGTTCATCGTCCAGGACCCCGCCACGGCTGCGGCGGTGGAACTGCTTGCACCCGTTTCGGGCGAACGCTTGCTGGATGCCTGCGCCGCGCCGGGCGGCAAGGCTATCCAGTGCGCGTGGCGCGGCGCGGACGTGGTGGCCTGCGAGGTGAACCCGAAGCGCCGTAGGCGCCTCGAGGAGAATCTGCGCCGCACGCGGCTCGACGCAAAGGTGCGGGTCGTTGCGGAACTGCCGCCGGCGGGCGAGACGTTCGACAAGATACTGGTCGATGCGCCTTGCTCGAACACGGGCGTTCTCCAGCGCCGCCCGGACGCTCGCTGGAACTGGTCGCCGGAACGCCTCGCCGAACTCGTGCGCCTACAGGCAGCCATCCTCGACGCTGCGGCGAGGCGCCTTCGCCCGGGCGGCTTGCTCGTGTATTCCACGTGCTCGATAGAGCCGGAAGAAAACGAACGCCAGGTAGAGGGCTTCCTGTCGCGCAACCCGCGCTTCCGCCTCCTCGATTCGTCTGAAAGCATCCCGACACGCACAGGCCGCGACGGCGCCTTCGCCGCCTCCTTGCTCCTGGAGATTTAGCGCTCTGGAAACCAAGAGGCAGGAGGCTGATACCCCCCGGGGGTATGGGAGAGGGGACAG